>JAYRNE010000189.1:0-6433 GCA_041912355.1 Chlamydiales bacterium | reverse complement strand
TTTGAAGGGTGAGGGTTAGGGTGAATACCGTGTGGCTGGCGGAGTCCCCAAAAAATTTGCCATTTTAAAGGCAGTAGGCTGGCTTAGCCTTTCCGTTGTTGCCTTTCCTGTAGTTCTCCTCGGGGTTATCACTAAATCCTTCATCTTGCGGCCCGGAAGGGGAAGTGACCTTGTTCGCTTTATGGATGCTGCACCAAGAGACTACAAGCCACCAGATACCGAAAAACTCCACCTTGCTACATACAATATTGCAGGGCTGCCCCCAATAATTGATGCTGTGAAGGACGTTTTACCTGCTAAAGAGCGTATGAAGGAGTTTGCAGAGTGGATAAATAGGCAAAATCCTGAAAATTTACCTTTAGTAATAGGCCTGCAGGAGGCCTTTGATCAAGAAGCATCAGAGCTCTTTACCGATGAAGTAAAGGAGAGATACCCTTATGCCGTTACGCGCGCTGGCTGGGCCGATATCCCCGTCCTTGGCGGCTCTAGCGGACTAGAGGTGCATAGCAGGGTGCCCATTAAGTCAGCTGCCTTCTATCCCTTTACAGACCTTGATGGCTTTGGCGTGCGCTGCTCTCACCGAGGCTTTTTGCGCGTGGAAGTAGATTTAGGTAACGGCAAAAGCGCCCTTATCTATGTCACCCACACACAGCCTCACGCCGATCCTAAACACCAGGAAATTCGAAAAAATGAGCTTACCCTAATTCGCAACTGTATGGAAAATGACCGCAAAGAGGACCTAAAAAAGGGCATAGATAGAGAGGGTAACTACTACCTGATGGGTGATCTTAACGTTGCTAACGTTAATGACGAAGATATGGTGGAGATTAATGAATATAATGCCCTTATAGCGCCAGGTGAAGTGCTTGCCTCTTTTGATGATCCCTACCTCACAGAACATTCTAAAGAAGGTGTTAGAACTACTGGTAGCCCTCGTTTTTTAAAGGATGATGTAGGTGACAAGAAGATCGAAGAGCCTCTTGGAAGCTTTTATAGAGGCCCAGAGCAAAAAGACAGAGGTGAGGGAGGCTATGGCACTAAAAACTTCTCTAAGGGCTCACACCCAACAGTAGCTAATTGCCGCCTTGACTATATTTTGAGGCTTAAAGAAGAGTCGCCTCACGTTGTGGGAGTCGCCGAAATTCGCCATATACTTCCCAAAAAAATTACGACAACAGCAATTTCTGACCACCTCTTAGTTTCAGCACTATTTAGCAAAAAGAAGGAATGAGCATGAGTATTGGTCCAGTTCAGCATAAAGAGCCCTCTATAGTAGTATACAAGCAACAAGAGAGTGCCTTTCAGCGGCACGTTAAGTGGCTACAAGAGGGGCATGGTGCCCTTGCTATCATTGAAGCTGTTGCTCTTTCAATCTCCGTTATAGGCATTCCTTTGCTTATCAAGGCTGCATCCGAGTGGAAGAAAAATGGTTGGGAGGCAAAGTTTAAAAATGAGCAAAAGACTCCGCCTGATAGCGACCTCATGATTGACCTTAAGACCGATAAACAAACTTTTAACCATGTTTCTGACTATGTAATTAAAGATGATGTCATCTGGTGCCGTAGACGTGAGCCTAAAGGTAGTTGGGAGCCTATTTTCTTTGATGGATATCCCAATTCAAAGCCTGTAACAATTGACGCCGATGGCGCGAACCTTATTGTTAGAGATGATAGAGGCGATGTCCACTATAAAAAAGTGTTAAAAGAGTATCGAAAAGAGGAAGTCGGTCCTGCCAAAAACCGCCATCTTAAAGATGAAGTAGTTGATAAGGACTATATTGCCGTAGATAAAAGCACGCTTAATAACTGGAAGTCTAAGTGGTTTTCTTTGCCCTTTATAAACGCAATCGTAAACCTCTTTGCTGGAAAGCGCCTCCATATTGACCCTACAAGTAAATCATGCGTCATCTCTCACCGTGGTCGTTATAACAACTTCATCGAAGATAAAGAAGGCCATAAACACCCTGTAAAAGAGGGGGTAACAACCCTCTATGTGCTTTCTCAAGATGGAAGAGAAATTCGTAAGTATGACCCATGGTCGCCAAAGCATGCTGACGTGAGGCTCTATTTCCCAGAAGCTGATGGCCACGTCTTTAGGGCTGATAAGATCGCGGCAAGCGCTTCAACCCTTATGGCAGTAGGTTATGAGGGCTCTACTCTTAAAATCTTGACTAAGCTTGGCGACATAGACACCGAGGGCTGGAATCCAGCCCTTAAGTACGACTACTTTGAACACAGAGATAACCCAAAAGTTCGTGTGCTGCCGATAGAGCCTGATTGGAAGGAACATAAGCTGCCAGAAGGCGAAATTTCAGATGTTATCACCATCATCCAAATAGGCGATGGAAATGATTCTCGAGAGCTTAGAGTAGAGGGCAAAAAGGGCGATACTTGGGGCTACTATAAAAAGCACATTAGAGATGATGAGTGGACCTTTGTTGCAACTCCTAACACTCCCCACAAGCCGCTCTTGCCTCGCACTAAAGAGGCTGAACCTCTTGCAAGCACGGTCCACGACTATAAATCAAAAGATAATGCTGCTGTTGAGCTAAAGTCTTTCGGCGAGCACTCCTACCATTCAACGCTTGTTGTAGAGGGAAAAGAAATTGCCCTACACAAGCGCCACGGCCTTGCCAGCTTCCTGGGCTTTACCCGCTTTAGCTACGAGCTTGTGCTTCCAGATGACGCCAATGACTCTATAAAAAAACTCTTTGGATCAAAAAGGGTGCTTCCAGTAAAGGTCGATCAATCTGGAAATACCGTTACCCTCAAAGCTGGTGGTAAGATTTTTACCTTAACGCTCTAAGGCGTTGAGGGGGTCAAAAGGGCATAATCTTTTTTTAGGCAATACCCATAGTCGTAAGCAGAAACTGGATTTCTCCGAAGCTTACATAGGGCTGCTGGAAATACTCCTGCTCTTCTGTGGGCTTATCTTGGCCTGTATAGTCCTTTTCGTCAGGATTATAGTAGCCAAAGGTGGGGTTGTCGTTGGTTTTTGCCCACTGGAAAAGAAGAGACTTATCTAGACGTGCGACTTTGGGGCTTGCTTGGTTAATATCGCTCACAATTTCGTTAATGAACTCCCTAAGGCTTATCTTTTTTCTGTAGAGAGTCTTAAGCTCTTGTGCAGATTGGCCGTGTAAAATGGAGCCTGTTGGGGGCATCACTTTGTCACTTTTTGCGCTATCTACACCATCTAGTCCAAAAGCATCTCCTAATAAATTGAGGTAGGCGTTTTTGATGTGTGGAAACTGCTGCTGTGGGGGTAATTTTGGATCTTGGCAATTAGTGTGTCTTTCACCAACAAGCTCTTCTAATTTCAGCATTTTATAAGCCTGCCAGAAAAGGCCGATTTGGTCGATGATATTACCCTTACAGGCAAGCTCCTTGCCGATATTCGTAATGGTGTCATCTTGAACAACCTGGCAAGCTGCAAATGCATCGGCAAGCCTTTCAGCAATAGCTTGTCTTCTCGCAAGAGGTGTTGATGATGCTGGATTTATAAGTTCAAGAATTAAAGCTAGGTAGTCTTTAATATCCTGCTTTTTGTTAGGAAAGTTTGGAAGGCCATTAGCGTATGTAAGCTTGAGAAGGGCGCGAGAGGTGTTATTTGGCTCTTTAATAAAAGGGTTTTTCTTATCATCAAAGAGTGAACCATACCCATTAAGAATGTTATTAATTTGGTACTGAGTAAAGCGAGGCACTTCTTTTAATTTACTGGTTCTAAAATTGGTAAAGGCCCTCTCACCAAATTCTATAGCAGGAAGTGCTTTTGGTTTACTAGGAGCCGGAGGGGGGGTAATAGGGTTAACGGCTACTACAAGAGGTTTTGGAGGTGGAGTAGTAGGCTTTACTTCTAGTATAGCAGGCTTAGGAGCCGGAGGTTGGGGTATAGTCTTCGGAGATTTTGGCGGCTTAAAGCTAATAGTTTTGACTAAATGATAGACCGAAGCGCCTAATAAAGCGATGCCAGCCAAAACCACCAAAACAATTTTTACAATTCTGCTAGTTGAAGAAGATGCCGCAACCGCTTTTGTTGCCTGTAAAAGGGGATTAGACTGAGAAAGTGGTGAAACCAAAGACATAGTTATGTACCTACGTATTAATAAATTGTTTATTTTATATTATATGTCTTTAAAAATCAAGCTTTTTCGTCACTTATCCTCTTGCAGGTCAAGGAAGGTAAGTTGATCCTCTACAGCATCGATCATGGCGAGCATCGTTCTCTCTTTAAGCTGCTTCTCAAATGATAGTATAAGTTCTTTTGAAAGCTTGGGATTTACCCTTTGCCATTCGAGTACAAAGCCATTAAGTAATAGAATTGTAGTAGGATTAGATTTAGCAATGATGTTTTTTTGAATAATTATTGGCATCATTGTGGTGAGAATAAGGGGGAAAGTCTCATGATCTTTATAGGTTTTCATGCACATTAATACATCTAAGATGTCATCAGCTGTTATAAACGCATTTAGTGCCTGAAAAAGGCATTGTGTGCCAAGTAATGTCGGCATGCTCACCCGCGATAAAATGGCTTCTTTGTGACGGGTATATATATCAACTCGTCCTTCATAGATCCTATGTGTTTGTCCATGGCGGACAGCAAGAACCATGCCCTCTAGGCAGTTTTGAGCAATAGGTAAATCACTTGCCTGAATTGTGCGCTTTGTTTTATGGCGCGTATAGACACTATTATGTATCAACGTAAGAAGGGCTAATCGGCAGCTAATTTGTAGCGAAGTAAGCGCATCTTTTGATGTTTTTAGCTGTGTATGGACGCGTCTAGCCACTTCTTTCTTATGTTGCGTGCGCAAGCAAGAGACAAAGGTTTCAAGCTCTTCTTGAGAAAACTCAAGATAGACATTTGAGCCAATGATCTTTTCGATGCTCTCTCCAAAAAGAGTTTCATATACGGGATCTTGTTCGTACCTTTTTATGCACCCTAGCCACTTATGTACAACGGCATATCGATTTTTACAGGGGTTGCGTAATAGTGTTAGAGTAAATATCTCAAGAAGTTCTACATCTTCTCCAATTGGAACAAAGCAAGGCCTTTGTAATAGGTCTATAATGCTGCTAGCATAGTTATCGAATAGCTCGGGTTTAGTATCAAGAGCCCCAGTACTACTTATTACAGAGATACTCTTTATCATGTCATTAAGTAAGTCTTTGGCGAGCCTGCCATCATCGCTATAGTCAATGGCTTCTACGCGTTCACCCCCTTTAATTCTAATGCTCGAATTATACCCCCCATTAGGGTTACCGCGTGCTAGAGCTCGATATATCTCTAAATAAAAATCCATATAGGATTTAAATGAGGCAGCTAGTGCTTCAAACCCTCTTTCACCATGATGTATGCCAACAGGTGTCGTGTTTGGTGATAGAAGAATGCCAAGCAAGCGTTGTACGCTATTTTCACGAAGAAATATCTGCTGCTTTTTGTATGCATTAAGAAGTAGATCGATGCATTCCTGACGAGCCGCAAATGATGATAAAAGCTCACTATCTTGCCAGGCAATTAGAGCCTTGTGAGCATCATGTAGAGTGGTTACGTCCTGAGCGGATAGAAGCTTCTCCTTAATTGCTGCAAGGGTTTCGAGGTCTTCGGTGTCGAGATCTTCAACTCTTTTGCCAGTGCGTTCTACTGCTTGTGCATCTACAGGGCAGCCCAAAGCATGGTGAGTCTTTTTAAGGAGGGCGTAGACTATGTTCTTTTGTTCAGAAGTCTCAGAAAAGTGTGCAGCAAGCCCATTCAGAAATGCCATAATGCTTCTATCCAGAAGTCTGTTGTCAAGTAGGTTGCGTACCGTCTGAATAGCAAAATCCAATAACCTCAGTTGCCCCGGTGAACTTTGAGGTGCCTTGACAGCCATGTCAAAAGCTGTTTGTACAAATTCCATTATTGAAGAGGTAAAGGGCCAAGGTACTTGAGAATCAGCGATAATAGGGCATACAGAATGGTTTTCTTCTGTAAGAGAAAAGGTGCGGCCAGGGCAGGGTAGTGATTTAAAAGGTTTAGCTACGCTTAATTTGGCTATCTCGTAAAGCCCAAGATACCGTGTGAATAGCTTTACAGTATTTTCTGTCCAGCCATTAAACTGAATCTGCATAAGCATCACCTTATCAGAGTAGCGTGGATGAAGAGGTTCTAAAGCTTGGGCTTGAAGTGGATAGGACCTCCGAATATGCATGTAGAGAACTAAGGCTCTCTCTATGACGGTTGGATCTTTTGATGCAAGCACAAGGGTGCTTAAGCGTGAAAAGGCGGCTGTAAAATCTGGTATTGGATTGATGTAGATTATAACGCCAGAGTGCTCATACATGTTGGCTTCATCTTTTACAAATTCGCGCATAAACAATTTAAGGAGGATCTCTACTGAGGAGCTTTCAGCAAGGAGCGCGCGAGAAAGGCCTGTAAGGTTTGTTTCAAGATGTCC
>JAYRNE010000188.1:0-9103 GCA_041912355.1 Chlamydiales bacterium | reverse complement strand
GAAAGTAAAAGTCTGATGTGCCATCACCGCGTATCGCAGCTACTGGTACAAAGTATTCGCCAATCTTATAGTCTTCACGCATGCCGCCGCACATCCCAAGTAAAAGCATGGCATAACAAGGCAAAAAGGCGCAAAGGTCCATCACCAAGGCTGCAGCTGGGGAGCCAATTTTAAAGTCGAGCATAGTAATGCGCTCTTTTTTGCAGTGGCATACCTTAAACATCGATCCCTCAACGATGGGGCATTTATACTTATGGGCAAAAGCATCGACATAGCGGGGAAAGTTTGTAAGTAAAATCCATGGTTGAAAATCAGCTATTGAAGAGCCTGAATAGCGTTCTAGTGTTTCAAGAGCGAAAGTTCTTCGCTGTTCTGTTTCATGATAAAATTCGTCGCTTGTTAGCATGCATCACCTTTTTTTCTTTCAATAAATGAAATTTTATATAGACGCAAGCGAAAATCTCGAGCCCCAAAAATAGCCTTATGCTGTATAATCCCACCTAACTCGACTTTTTACATTTTTGCCGAGCGATTTCTCCTCAGTGGGCTTTCAGCTTTGTTTTAATTGCGCAGGATAGGCTTAACATGCCATCCGCGCAATTAAAACAAAGATCAAAGCCCAATGTGGAGAAAGTGCCGGCAAAAATGTATAAAGTCGAGTTTAACCTTTTAACGAGAGAAAGAATTATGGCGCAAGTTAGCACCAACGAATTTAAGTCTGGCATCAAAGTAGAAATGGAGGGGCAGCCCTACACAATCGTGAGCAATGAATTTGTGAAGCCTGGTAAGGGTCAGGCCTTTAACCGCGTAAAGCTTAAGCACCTAATGACTCAGCGCGTGATTGAACGTACTTTTAAGTCTGGAGATAAGCTCGAAGTTGCTGATGTTACTGAGTCTAATATGCGTCTTTTGTACAAGGAAGCTGATGGCGTTGTCTTTATGGATGATGATAGCTTCGAGCAAGTCAAAATAATGAATGCTCAGATAGCTGACAACGACAAGTGGCTAAAGGAAGATCTTCTTTATGAAATCATCTTCTACAAAGGCGAGCCAATTACCGTTGAGCCTCCAACATTCTTGGATCTTTTCATTACAGAAACTTCTCCTGGTGTTCGCGGTGATACCGCTTCAGGACGCGTTTTAAAGCCTGCTATCGTTGAAACCGGCGCAAAAATTCAGGTGCCAATTTTCGTCGAACAGGGCGAAAAAGTGCGCGTTGACACGCGCACCGGCGAATACGTTTCTAGGGTCTAACAGCTTCTTCCTTCGGCCTTAACGCTAGATGATAGATGCTTAAGGCGATAAGAAGGGGATAGCTATAATCTAGAATTGGGCCTAAAAAGCGTACAATACCGCTAAAGCTCATTGTAGCTATAGCGTAGGTGATGGCAAGTGTTATTGCCAAACTTGCGCTATAGCTTATTTTTTTCTGCAAAAGCTCTACCTCTAAAAATTCACTAAAGGCAACTCCAAGTGCAATTGCCGTTGTAAGGCACGCTAAAATAGCAAGCGATGCGGTAATATAAGCACCTACTGGCCCTAAAAGAGCTTCAGAAAGGCGTACAAGAAGCATTTCTGGGGGGGTATCTTTTAAAAGAGTGCTATAGCTTTGAGCTAAAAAGCCAAAACCTATGTAGCTTAGGGCTAAAAGTGTACAAGCTACTAGTGCAACACTAAGGCCAAGAGAAAATGGGGTTTCATTTACCTCTTTTGCAAAACGTTCTATAGGAACGAATATAAGGCGTGAAAAAAAGAGGGCCGCCAAAAGGTCCATCATCTGATAGCCTGCAAAAAGTCCCTCGAGGGCATAGCTACTTGCGTTATCGACTTTAAAGCTAAGTGTAGGCGCCTTGAAAAGGCCATATCCTAGAATTGTAGCAAGAGTAAGTAACAAAAGCGGCGTTAAGATTTTGCCAAGCAGTGGCACAATTACCTGCTTTTTAAAGGTGCAGCCATAAATTACTAGGCAGGCAAAGATACAAAACAGTGAAAGCTTTGGTGTTATCGAGCTAAAAAGTTCCTGCATAATGGTGTGCGTAAGAGCAATACAGCGTGGCATGGCTCCTAGGGGACATAATATACTTATAATAGCTGTCATAACTAAAAGCCCCGTAAGAGGCCCAAAGGCGTTAAAAAAGCGTCTTGTTGAGCCAGCAAGCTTGATGATGGCTAAAAAGCCTACCATTGGCAAGCCTACGGCTGTAAAAAGCAGTCCACAAAGAGAGGCCCATGTAAACTCTTGGGAAGATGCGCCCATGGCAAGCGGAAAAACCAGATTTCCGCTTCCAAAGTGCATAGAAAATAGGGCAAAGCCTGTTGTTATAATAAATAAAAATTTTTTCATAAAAATACCACGTCGTTTTGTGTATAATAAGATTTAAAAAAAATAGAATGTAGATAAAATATTATATTGCGCCGAGGCGCACGACGACGTGTTGGACAGCTACCAAAAAGGACTTTTGGCTAGTGAGTGTAGAGTATGCTGTACATCTATTTGCAAACATACATTACATAATAAATTAAGTAGCTCTTTCTTTCAATAGTTTTTTTACTCTCTAGTTAATCTCTGCAAAAGATATCATGGACTTTGCAAGAGAATAGAGTGAGCACCTAAGTCTTACTTCACCTTAATTTTGCAGGGCTTTGAGCATGCTCTTAGGTAGGTTGAATCGCCAGAATACTTTGCACACGCTTTATAGGAGCCGCTCTCTTTGAAGGTTACTGACAGTGTCGCCTGCCCGTTGCTGTCTAGCGGTACACTCACTTCCTTGTGACGGATTTTAAAGGTGACGCTTCCTGTGGGCGTGCCTGCTTGGCCAAGTACTGTTGCAAGTAGTGTTGCACTATCTTTAGGCCCTGTTGTATTTTCTGATGCTGTAAGAATGACTCTAGGTATAACGCTGGCAGGGTCAACAAAGCCGACGCTATTTGAGCTTAGACTATTCCAAACATAGCCTACGTAGCCATTTTTGTTGTCGTAGATCATATTCATGCCGTCAAGAAAGTGGCGGCTTGTATTAAGAAAGACGTTAGTGCTTGCTCCTTGTATGTGAGCGCCATTGGGCTCCATGGGGTTGCCACTTGAGCCTATAGTAAACTTGTAATAGGCTATAGGGTTACTTTGATCTGGCAAGTAGACTTCAAATATAGTGCCATCTGGAGCGCATTCTATGCGTGTTGAATCTGGGCATTGAACAAGTGTGCCAATAACAGCATTAGCTGGTGGAACTACAAAGGCCGTGTCAACGCCTGTGTCCATTAAAAGATTACCGTCGGCTGGAGTGCCATTTATGACAATCGTCATAGGAGCAGGATGCCATTCTGAAAGGGTAGGGGTTGTATATTCAGTCCAGGGCTCAAGCTTTACAAATCCTGCATTGGCAGTGTTTTCAGCATTTAAGCCAAGGTGTACGCCATTTGGGGAGACTACATAGCCGTTCACCCAGTTTGCAGGCACCTTTTCAAGTTTGCCATTTTCTACAATGCCTTTTATGTTTAAAAAGGCGTTGTATTCAGGTGTGCCAAGCGGCTGTGTAGCACTTTCTCGACCAAAGCCAATGCCCATTACAGTTACCCCTGTGGGGTTGTCTGTCGCTGTGCACGAGCGTGCATCTGATGTGCAGGTAATAGAGGTTACCTGAAGTACTGGCACTTCGGATGTGGCTACAAGGTTGCCGTCAGCATCATAAAATTGCTGTGTAGCCGTCCACCATGTGCCATTTTCGATAATTCCGCTACTTGTGTAGATTTGCGTGCCGGGCCCTAAATTTTTGGCATCAGCACTTGGTGTGAAGATGTCCTTAGATGCGATAATGCCAACAGAACCAGTATCCATGATAAATTCAACGTAGTTACTTGCACCATCAAGGCCTACATATACGCGAGGAGAGCTCGAAAGGTCGCGATTTTTTGCTTGATTTGAGTAGGGAATGTAGACGCTAGGGGTGCTCGGACAGTATTCTTGTGCGTAGGCAGTAGCTATGCATCCGAGGGCTATAAAAAGGGCTTTTATGTTCATGTGGGAATCTCCGTTCCTATAATTGCAAAAAGAATGGCTAAGACAATGCTAGCTATGCCCATAATGCGGATGCGCGGTTCTTTATAAAGTGGTTTAAACCACTCTAAAAACCTTGCGGGAAGAATAAGTAAAGCCGCGCCTTTTATGAGGGCAAGCCATCCAGCTAGTGTTACAAAGAGAGGCCAGCCTTCCCATTCGTTGTGAGAAAGAACAATTACGATGCCTATTATTGTTGCAATAATCCCTGCAAGCACAAGGAGAGAGGCGCTATTTGTCATTTCAGTAAATATGGTGACATAGCGCTTTGGATTAACAATCATTGCTATTCCTAAAACTAAATAATAAATGGCTAATGCGTCGGCAATGAAGTGCGTTGCTATCATAAGTTACCTCCAGTATCAAAGCTGGAAGGTAGCTATTCTTTTGTTTATTTGCAACTGCCGTTTTTAGTATTATCATAGCTTCAAAAAGGTAGGTTATTATGCCAAGGTTTTGTTACTGCAGTAAGGTTTTGCCCGGAAAAGCTGAGGCTATTCGTGATCACTGGAAACATAAGGCTAAAAGTAGTGACGAAGATGGTGCGTTTTGGGAAAAGGTGGCCCTAACAGGCTTTCATGCATGGCTGCAGCCTGCTTTTCAGGGCGATTTTATGATTCATTGCCTTGAAGGGGATTCGCTTGAGAGCGTATTTACTAATCTGCGCGAGCTTATCTTACAAAAAAATAGCTTTGCCATACGCCTTTGGAGCTATTATAAAGAGGTTCTTGGCAGGGACTATAGCGAACTCTCTTCACAGCCTACTATAGAGTCTCTCCTTGATGTAGCATTGCCCTGCAGCACGCCCATCGTAAAAAAGGCCTTTATCTATCCCCTATTACCTGAAAAGGTAGAGGCCCACAGGAAGTTTCGGATGGAGGCCTCTAGCGCCAGAAAAAGCCGCCATGAAGCTTCTATGAGCGCTTTTAGGGTAAGTCGCTTAAGTGTCTGGCTCCAAACTGCCCCTATTGGCCCTTACTGTATTGTCTATACAGAGCGCGCTCCCAACCTAGAACAGAGTGCCGAAAAGCGGCTTGAAGCAGGGACAACACCAGAATGGCAAGAAATTGCCGCGATTTTGCAAGAGCATACAGGCTTAAGCTATAAAGAGCTTAGCCCTAATGTCGAGTGGCTTACACAGTTTTAAAGGCCTCTAGCTTTTCGCGCTCTTTTGTGGGCCACTGCTTGGCTTGAAGGGCTTCTTCTAATAGCTTGTTAGCTTTAGAGCCAAAGCGGGTCATGATTGCATGTGTAACGGCAAAGTTTTTATGGATGTTGCCGGCGTCCATTAGCGCTTCTAGAGCCATATCAAAATAGGCGGTCTCTTCTAGGGCTTTGAGGATAAGAAGTTCTCTTTCGACAATTTTTGGGGCGAGCCACGTTTGGGTGGTCTTTTTTAAAAGTGCCTTGGCAGCTTCCAGCTTGCCTGAGACAATAGCCGCATAGAGTGAATCCGTCTGGCTATTTGCAAAGGTGTCAAGAAGCTCATCGCGTTCTTCTTTTGATTTGCCATCGAGTAAAAGTTGCACAGCCTCTCTTAGGTTTTCCTCTACAGCAAGATTTAGCAGACTTACGCCCTCGCGATTTACCTGGTTATAGTAGATGCCATGATCAAGTAGGAGTTTAAAGAGCTCGCTTCTATTTTCAGCTTTGCCTTTTAGTGCAAAGAAGGCAGGCGTTTCTCCTGTCTGGAGCATCCGTGCATTCCTATTGCACTTCTGTAAGAGCGCTTGGACAATATTGGTCTTGCCTAAGTAGCATGCCAAGCTTAAAGAGCTTATGCGCTGCTGCTTTTGTGGAGCCATTATCGTATTAGTGTTATCTACACAGTAGCTTGGAAGATCTGCCTGGCTATCAATAAGCTTTAGGGCCTCTTCTTCACTACCTGTAAGTATGGCAGCCGATAGCTTTGTGAGGAGTACCTTTTGCGTAGGCAGGTTGAAGGCCTTTTGTAGTTCCGCGTTAACATATGCGGCATGCATCTCGTATGCGTCCCTATTTTGCAGCACAAGCTCATCAAATGACTCCCAGCTATCATGGGGGTCAAAATAAATAGGGTTAAAGGAAAGTTTTGAAAAAAAGTCTTCACCGTAGTTTATAAAGCACTGTTCGTTTTCTAAAATAGGTTCACTTGCTACCTGAAATCTAATAGTACCCATTTGGGGTGTAGTTGCTATATTAGCAAGGGTGCTATGGTTTAAGAAGGCGGCAAAGTTTCTGTATGTTGCGGCATCAATAAAGACTTCTTCCCCCTCATCATTTTCAGTGATGTCAAAGGCGTACATGCTCTCTTTAATGGCCTCTTCGCCCACAACGCGCCTTCCCACGTAGTTGCCAAGGAGGTGGCCGGGCTGTAAAGTTTTTTGGGCAAAGGCCCCAAGTTCATTTTGCAGGACATAAATTGGAGAAATGCGTAAGGGAACATCCTCTGCCACAAACTCAATGCCTTTTTTAGCTAGGTGCTCCTTTAAATCCTGTTGTCCCTTTTTTGTTGAAAGGTCATAAGAAGGAGGTTTTGGCATTGATGTGAGCTGTACAGTATCATGAGTCTTTTCACACAAGCCTTTAATGGGGAGAGGCGCTTGCTGTGACGGTGGGGCAACTTGCTCTTCCTCAGTAATGCCAGCAAGTTCTTTTTCTTCCTTAGTTGGGTCGGCTGCTAAAAACTTTTTGCGTATGAGGTCGATGTCTATACGGCTTGTAAGAGCTTCTGCTCCCTTTTCTTTAAATATTGTATAGGCTTGTATGAGAGCAAGCGCATTTTGAGCCGGCATTTTTTTTCTTTGTAGCTGATTATACAGAGTAAGGACTGCATTTTTGGCGGCATCATCAGGGGCCTTTGTCATGAGGCGTGCATAGCCTAATATGCCTTGTACGACAATGTTTGGTGTAGTGAAGGAACGCTTATGTTTTGAATGCCATGAAATATGCTTGATAAGCCTGTTTGCCCAATCTTCGTTATCTTGAAAACCTATTTCGCTTAAGGCAAAGAGGGTTTCACATATATGTACATTTTCTAGACGAATGGCTTTTAAGTCTTCAAGCAGCGCCTCAACGGTGATGAGCACATCATTACTTGCTATTTTTAAGAAACTTACTGCTTTTAGGATCATGGAAATCTGCTGTGCAGTAGGTTTTTTTGTGGGCATGCGTCTTGTGAGCGTTATAAGGGCTGAAAGTGTTTTTTCATCAAAACTATAGCCATGTTTTGCAAGGAAGCCCGCTCCAAAGAGTGTTAACGCTGTTGATAGAGCATCAGGATCAAACTCTATAAGGCGTATAATTTGCGAACGTATTCGGCTCATAAGAGTTTCTGGTTCATGAAGTGTATAGCCATACCTCACAAAGGTACCTAAGGCAAGCATTGTTAGAGATGTATGCAGCCAATCAGGTTCGTGCTCCTGTAGCTCACAAGCTAACTTGGTGATAGCAGCCATCGTAGCATCTACATCATCGAGTTTGTATCCATATTTTAAGGAATGGCTTAAGCCATTTAAGGCATTAGCAATTTGCTGTCCGCTCTTTTTTTGCTCTGACATGCTCTTTATAAGGCTACATTGGGCAGCCATAATACCATCGATATCAGAGATCTCGCATCCGCTGTCAATAACCTTGCCGAAGCCAAGCAGTGCGATAGATATTGATTTTGACTTTGGATTTTGGGAGGGCAGTCTTTTTATAAGTTCGCATATCGCTTCTATGCATGCTTTTGAGGTCTTTATAGCATATCCATGTTCTGCAAATCTGCCTATACCAAGCAGGGTGGCAGTGATGGCTTTTGCATGAGGATTCATAGCGGGAAGGCGTTCTATAAGTATGCGTAGGGTGCGCATGCAATGTGGTGGGATCTCGTATCCATAACGTAACAAAAACCTACTCATACCAATTACTGTACAGGATATGTGTGGTGCCTCTAGTTCCTTTTGAGGGAGTAGTTCAATAAGTGCTACAAGGGCTTTTATAGTGGCGCTAGGGTTAGGAAGGTCATATCCGACTTCCACAAGCTTACTAAGGCCTAGAACAATGAGAGAGATATCTTGTGCTGATGCTTTTTCTGAAACTTGGCTTGCACTAGAGGTGAGTGCCTCTATCGTCTTCTCTGGGTTAGCGAGGCGATAGCCCTGTTCAATAAATTTGCTTATCCCGTTTATGGTATTTGCAATATTTTGGTCATTTGGATTTTCATGAGGTAGTCTTTGAATAAGTGTGCATAGGGCCTCCACAGTAGCATCTGGGTCATGAAGTGGAAATTTCTTTTCGATAAACTTACTTAAGCCAAGTACTGTAAGTGCTATGTTTAAAGCATTTGGATTTTTGCGTGGTAGGCTTTTTACAAGTTCTGAGAGGGTTTTTAACACCTCATCACTTTTGGCAAATGGATAGCCCTGTTCAATAAACCTGCTGATGCCATGAACAGTATTTCCTATTTCTTGTGCAGAAGAGTTTAAGTTTGGAAGCTGTAAAACAAAGGAAGTAAGGCTCTCCATCATCACATCTGGCTCATAAAGTGTGTACCCACGTTCTATGATCTTACTTAAGCCAAGAATAGCAAGTGATGTATGTTGGGCTTGTAGCTCCTTATTTATTTCCAGACTTTTTATAAGCAATGAAAGGGCTTTCATTACAGCTTCCTGGTCATAAATTTCAAAGCCCTTTTCCACAAACTTACTAAAGCCATTTATTGTGAGGCAGATATCTTGTGCATTTGGTGAATTTTTGGCTTGAGTTATGATAAGGGTAGAAAGGGTGCGCATCATGAGCTCTCTATCCTCAATCTGATAGCCACATTCTACAAGCTTGCCAAGACCACGTAGTGTGGTGGCAATATTCTGGTCGTTTGGATCGTTGTCAGGCAACTTATGTGCTAAAGAGCATATAGCTTGCAAGGTTTCTCTTTCTTGATGGAGTTTATAGCCCTGCCCAACAAACTTGCTTAGCCCGTGAATGGTGTTTGATATCGCTTGACCGCAGGTAGACTCTTGTGGAAGCATTAGTACTAGAGTGCAGACTGCGCTCATTGTAGCATCTCTTTGATCTAGAGCAAATTCG
>JAYRNE010000187.1:0-2730 GCA_041912355.1 Chlamydiales bacterium | reverse complement strand
GTAGATATTCCATTGTAAATTAAATGATTGGGGCCGTGCGTGGCGCGAAACGAACTTCCCTAATTCAAACGAGGCGGTGCAAACTTACTTGCGGGAAGGGCATTTGTCTATCATCTCTATGGCTGAGCCCAACTCCTAGAGGCTTTTACACCTACCCTCGACTTTGTAGATTTTTGCCGGCGCCTTCTCCTCAGTTGGCTTTGATCTTTATTTTTATTGCATTAAATATATTATTTGATAGAATGAGATATGGAGGTGGATATGTCAGGTATTAGCGGGCCACTCAGCCCGGGATATCATGAAGGGGACGCACCCAAGACGCAACGAAAGAAAAGCCGCGTAGCAGATGTAGCCCAAAAAAGATTAGAGGATACTTCGCGTCAAGAGTCGAGAAAAAGGGTGCGTGAAAGCACGCCTGAGGAGACTGAAGGCGTCTTATCTGATGTCGAGAGCGACGCCATAGAAGAGACGCTCAAGAAGCTTGCACATCTTAGTCGCCGCCGTAGAATTTCGGGGGCTGATCTTCCTTTGATATTTACATTCGAAAACCAGCTGAGAGAAGTAATCGCTCTTCCAAATTTTGAAGGGAAAAATCGCTATATCAGACTCTACGAAGAAAAGGCTCTTCCACTTCTACAGAAGGCTAAGAATTTTATCAGAGACAACCCCATGCACTTTTCCGTACAGGCAGCCGCCGAAAAGGGAAAGGCAGCTGTTGCGGGCCAAGAAGTACTCAAGAATATTCGTAACGTAAAAAAGCTAAAACCTACCGTAAAGTCGGCGCACAAGGTATTTCTCTTTCCAGAACGTGGCGCTGTATTGAAGCAAATGGATGCTAAGGCTCGAGAAGAGACAATGCTTGTTAACAACCTTTTTAACCTCATGGCAAAAGCGGCAGTTGTTGGAGCTTTTGAATTTAAAAAAGCGAAGGTTGAAGCCAAACCATTTGTTAATATGGTTTTGCTGGGTGATTTACTCAAAATGCCAAAAGCAGAGCTCAGGGTATTTGAAAAACTCTCACCGGAATCTGAGTTTGTTGGCGTGCTCACGGGAGAAATCCAGCTACTAGATCTTCATAGCTCCAACCTTGGAATGGCTCCAGAACTTTCCTTCGATGTAAGCCGCTTTACCGATTTTGAGTTAGATGGGGAGGCCATGTCGCTTAACAATCTGATTCTTGCCTATCTGAATGATGATGTCGATTCAATGTCTCGCATACGCTACACTGAAGATGGTATACAGCATGAAAGCACGCTTGATGAGCTTCCTCAAGAACTAAAAGATGCATTAGAGGCCACGTGGAAATTCGTTCTGTTTGACACAGATTTAGCCATTGGAGAAAGTAATAGCCTACAATTCTTGCGTGTTACTGGCACAAAACTTCACCTCATACCTTTACGTTCCTGCCTTCTGGAAACATCATGGAAAGATGAGCCACTTTCTGAGGCTACTGTAGCGCGCCTTCTCAACAGCAAAGAGCGCGATAGCCTGGTAGAAAGCTGGGTAGAAAAAAAGGACGCACCGATTTATCGACACCTGAAACCAGAAGCTCTTGCTTATGTTGAGCGCTTTGTACGAGAAAAGCTAGAAAAGTACTCTCGAACCAAGATGAACAAACAGACGATAAGACAGATTCAGACTCGATTTGTACGTGATATGACGAGGCCAACGGATGAAAACGAAGAATTTTGGCAGTTTATACAAGATAACTCAAGTCTTACAGGCGATCTAACCTCTGATATGGGAGGGGCAATACTGAGGCAAAAACGAATAGCTGCTCAGCTCTTTCCCCGACTTACTTTGATGCAGCAGGAGGCGCTTTATAGCCGCCAAGAAAGCAGAAACGCCTACCTAAATAGCTATCAAGCTTTTGCCAATAGTGCCACACAAAATGATGCTAAGAGCCTAAGAGAAATTGAACAGTTTATAGAATCTAATCCTTCGCTTTTTTCCACAACGAGAAGAAATAACCTCCAGGCCCAGCTAGAGGGCATTAAAAGCTTTTCTGAAGAGACATCTATAGGATGGCTGCAATCCTACTGGAAGGGCTCAAGACATGATCAACTTGAAGCATTAAGAACTGCACTCATTGAAGAGACAAGGCCAACCTACTTCAACCTCATGAAAGCCATGTACCCTCTGCTTGCAGATGTCTATGAGCTTGCTCTCTTTGCTTATGGTAAAGAAAGGGCAGGAAGCGTTATTGGCAGCTTGAGCTACCCAATTGAGCGTGTGATCCACGATGTGCGAGCAAAAGCTTATGCTTCAAGCCATATCTGCCAACTTGCCCTACACGTCTTAGAAGAGATGCAAAAAGTTAAAAATCCCTCACTCTTTATTTTTTAATAAATAGTAATTTTTTGCCTTGGTGGAGCTATCGTATCAGGTCTCGCGTTCCCCCAATTCTATCCAACGTTCCTTACTTGACTCTCAGGTCCTTAGCTTCCGATAGAAGGTGCGGTGATTGGAGCCGTGTGCATTGTGCATATGTGAGGGTGTTTTCGGCCCCAATGGTGTTCTCTAATTGCGCATTAAAGTTGCAAGGTGTTTTTTCCTCTTTTTCATGAGCTTTTTTTAAATTTCATCATGGAGACATTTTCAGGGTTCTCTTCGGGATCTTATTGGAAAACTTTGGGGTATTTCCGTTCCACCATATGTTTCGAAAGAAAATAGCAAGAATGGATAGGAACTCCAACGGGGTCACGTGGCTTTTCTCATAGGAGAGAAGCC
>JAYRNE010000186.1:0-1682 GCA_041912355.1 Chlamydiales bacterium | reverse complement strand
GAAGCATGAGGTAAGAGAACTCTATCCAGCTCCACAAGACTACCTTATCTTTATGAACAAAGTAACGATTATGATCGGTACTTTAGCTACCCTTATGGCCCTCTTTATTTCAGGTAACTTAATCCGCAGGTTTGGCTGGACTTTTACAGCCCTTGTCACCCCTGTCATACTCTTAATCACAAGCATTGGCTTTTTTGGCTTTTTCTTCCTTAAGGACCATCCAAAGCTTGTACTTAGCCTTTTTGGTGCCTCACCTCTTTACTTGGTTGTTATCTTTGGGACACTGCAAAACACCTTAAGCCGAGCAGCAAAGTACACAGTATTTGACGCCACAAAAGAGATGTCCTTTATTCCGCTTACCATAGAAGAAAAAATCAAAGGGAAAGCGGCTGTTGATGGCATCTGTAACCGCCTTGGCAAGTCTGGCGGCGCGATTATTTACCACTTTTTGCTGATTGCCTTTACATCAATTCCAGCAAGTGCGCCCTATGTCGGCCTCTTTTTAATGGTTATTATTGGGCTATGGATAGTGTGCGTGAGAGTGTTAGGCCATAAGTTTGCAGAACTTACTGGATCTGGTATCCAGCCTGAGACACGTACTGCAGCTGCAGCGATATAAAATAAAATATTTAGTTATTGCTATAAATGTGCATTTCTAGTATTATTGTTATTTATTTAGGGGAAAAAGATGCGAGAATATAATCAAGAGCCTTCGGCTTTGCAAGAGCCTCCGGCGTTTGGTAAAGTCAGGTCATTTGTATGGCCGATATATAGCCACGAGCTGAAAAAGCTCTTGCCGATGTTCCTCATGCTCTTCTTTATCTGCTTCAACTACACCGTTCTACGTAACCTTAAAGACACTATCGTCGTCACAGCTAAAAATTCTGGCGCCGAAGTAATCCCCTTCATCAAGGTTTGGGTTATGCTGCCAGCTGCAGTCATTGCCACAATACTCTTTACCTATCTCACAAACCACTTTAAGCGCTCGACAGTCTTTTACATCGTTATAGGCACATTTACAACCTACTACTGCGCTTTTGCCTTTTGCATCTACCCCATGCATGAAAGCCTAACAGCCGATAGCCTTGCCCAATTTCTCCAATCGATACTGCCCGCAGGCTTTAAGGGCTTTATCACCATGGTAAGAAACTGGCCCTTCACTTTAAACTACGTAATGTCTGAACTTTGGAGCACAATGGTGCTCACAGTGCTTTTCTGGGGCTTTGCAAATGACATTACAAGAATGTCTGAAGCTGCTCGCTTTTATAGCGCCCTTAACATTAGCTCAAACTCTGCCTCAGTCGTTGCTGGGCAAGTAGCCGTTCTTCTTACGACAAACGTCTTCAACCCCAACCTCTCCTTTGGAACTGATGGCTGGTCGCAGACTATCGATAAGCTTACACTTCTTATACTCTTTTGCGGTATCGGCATTATGCTTACCTTCCGCTGGATGAGAAACAACGTGCTAAACGACCCTCAATTCATCCCAGAAGAGAATAAAGAACAAAAGCAAGAGCGTAAAAAGAGCAAAAAGTTAAGCTTTAGAGAGAGCCTTTCATACGTCACCCACTCCAAATACTTCCTCTGCATTGCGGCTATGGTTGTCTCCTATAACCTTGTGATCCACATGGTAGAAGTGATATGGAAAGATCGCCTGCGAGAGCTCTACCCCAACCCGACTG
>JAYRNE010000185.1:0-3430 GCA_041912355.1 Chlamydiales bacterium | reverse complement strand
AGATACAGGCCCAACAGGTCCAACAGGGGCAGATGGTGCAACAGGTGCTACAGGTTTTGGTGCCACAGGTCCAACAGGTCCTTTAGGTCCCACAGGTTCTCCTGGATTAACTGGAGCAACAGGTCCAACAGGTCCAACAGGCTCTGATGGAGCGCCTGGCGGCGTTATAGCTGGGGCATCTATTGACTATCACGGTACTCAAGATGTTCTTCCTCAGGCAGCAGTAAGTTTTGAGCATATCCATTCGACCTTTGGTACGGATATCGATTTAAATGGTGTTACTTTAGCACCACCTGCGCCAGATGTAGATTCTCCTAACATCAGACTGTTCTCTCCAGGAAAATACATGGTGATTTATGGATGTAATCAGCAAACAAACAACACATCGTTATGTTTGACGATAAATGGGTCTCTTTTAACGAATGGACAAGATGATACTGTGCTCAATGTGGCAAGTTCCAGTAACACAACGACGCAGCCTTTCATTCTTACTATTGAGCCGGGTAATATCGTTACCTACCCGAATGCTCAATTCCCTACAGCACTACCTGGAAACTACTGTCTCATTCAGATGATCAATTCATCTACGTTAAATCACACGATAAGTTTGCAATCGGTGAATGGCAGTGATGGTACTAATACCTTCCCATCAGTAAGTGCATTTATCACTATTTTGCGGGTGCAGTAGCCTAAAAAGGGATTAGAAATAAAAAGGGCCAATAGAGCAATCAACTAGTATGTTGATAGTTCTGTTGGCCCTTTTTTTTGGCAAAACTTTCTGAGCTTGAGAAATATCCGAAGAACATGTAAGAGAGGGAAAAAACACCTAATACAGGATACCCTAACTTCATGCAACACACCTCTGAAGCGCTTCTTCTTACTAGCTCTTCATCAAGTGAGCCGAGTACTCGTTGGATAAAATCAGCAATTTTAGATACTAAAGGTATGCATGATTGGCACTGTTGTGAACTTGGGAAAAAACTCACAAAGGCTGCATTTACAGGCGATTTGAAGATTGAAGCGAAAGTGCGCTGGAAACAAGAGGGTGGGGCTGGCTTTTTTCTTTATGCAGATAAAAACTCGCTAGGTGAGCCAGTCTGGATCTCTTCAAAGCACTTTGAAAAAAATGCATTTCATAAGATACGCATAGAAACTCAAGATAAAGGCCTTTTTGTCTATGTAAATGACCGTCTATATCAGGCAGGATGTCTCTTTATTCCAAAACTTGGCTCTCAGATAGGGCTTATGCTAGATGATAGCGAGCTTGAGCTTGAAGATCTCTTTGTCTATCGCAGTGAATTGCGGGAGCTAGACCCTCTTTCTTTGGGCCATTTTCTTTTAGCTGAAAAGCAGTATAAAAAGGCCTTTTTACGCTATCAGGAAGCAGTAGCTGCAGTAGGCCCTTGGGCCCATTTTTATTCGGGACTTTCGCTTTTAGAAAAACTAAAGAAGAGGCATACAAAAAAAGCCATTTCTGAATGCCTCAAAGAGTTTGATAAGCTAAAAGTAGATGCAGCGCCTTTAGCCTATTTAGGCTATGCCCTTACCTATAAAGAGCAGGGACATCAGTGCGAAGAGGTGGCGATACTCGAAGAAGCCTTTAAGCACTATTCAGGCCATGCTCTTATGGCACATCTAAAGAACTACCTTATGTCAAGAGTTGTGCGGGTGAATAACTTTGCCTATTTTTTACTCGCTAAGCGTTATATACCAGCATCTGAGATGAGTACTGAAGCACAGGAGGTGCTTCATAGTCTGCATTAAATCTAAAAGCGCTTACGCTCTTTATTTGCGGCAAGGTGTGCCTGGCGGGTAGGCTCTGGCAGGCGATAGCCCTTTAGGGAGCTCATAACAACTTCAAGTGCAGTAGAAAGGGATATTTTATGCCCTGGTGATATGATAAGGGGGTTACAGCCCTCTTTTGTTCTAAGGAGCATAGCAACTACCTTGCCCTGCCAAGTAATGGGCACTTTTGATCCGGCTTTATAGCCAAGATCGGAAGATGGCTCGCCAACGAGTAGAGATTTTGCCACTCCAATAGTAGGTAGGTCAAGAAGTAGCCCAACATGGCAGGCAATGCCAAACCCGCGGGGGTGGGCAATTCCCTGGCCATCAAGCATAATGAGGTCTGGCTTTGTTTTAAGTGCCTGATAGGCATGGATGAGGCTTGGGGCTTCGCGAAAGCCTAAAAGCCCTGGAATATAGGGAAAATTCTGCCTTTCGGTAAGAGAGGCTACTTCTACTACCTTTAAGGCATCCGTTAGCACCACGCACGAAGCAAAGACCCTCTTTTCAGGGTCAAAGCGATTTGCGCTTACGTCCATGCCTCCTAGTAGCTTTGGAGTTCTATTTTGGTCTTCGAGAATAAGGCAGCTTGCCATCTCCTTTTGGGCCTTTATTGCTGCTTCGTAAGATTCAGGGTAGAGCCATTCTTTACATATATTTTCCATAACCTTATAGCATGGAATAAAGGTAAAAGATGATCAAGACAAAAAAAACGATATATGACCCAAAGGATGCACAAGATGGCAAGCGGATACTCGTTATGCGCATCTGGCCACGGGGAGTTTCAAAGGACAAAATTGACCTCTGGCTTAAGGAAGTTGGCACCGAAAAGGAGCTTATTTCACGCTGGAAGGCGAACAAAGTCTCTTGGGCGGAGTTTTCGAAAGAGTACAAAAAATCCCTTAAAGGTAAAGAAAAAGAGCTTAAAGAGCTTGCTGCTCTTGCAAAGCATGGCAACATTACCCTCCTTTGTAGCTGTAAAGATGAGGAGCATTGCCACAGGACTTTGCTGAAAGAGGCTATTGAGGCTTTATACTCAAAAGGTCTAATGTAAAAGCTTTGTTTCCCAGCTTTTGATGATTTCAAGAAGCTCTGCCTTTTGGGGCTTTTTTGCAAGTTCTTGAATCATTGCAGGGGTGCTTGCAAGGTGGGCGATCTTTGAAAGAAGCGCAAGGTGGCGCTTGTCATCAGATGCCAAAAGAAAAAAGAGTGTATGTACGGGTTTGCCATCGAGCGCGCCGTAAGGAATTGGCGTATTTAAGAAAACAACGGCAACAGCATCTCTATGGCCATCCATCAAAAAGTCGCGGGCGTGTGGTATGGCAAAGCCATGTCCTACGGCAGTTGGTACGAGGTTTTCTCTATCCATAAAAAGTTCATATAAGACATCAGCGTCAAGGCGAAGTAATGGAGCAAGGCGCTTCATCGTCTGGCGAATAAGCGACTGTTTATTGTCAGCATCAATATCGGTAAAGACATCGCCGTTATTAAGAGCGCGAAAGAGGTTATAGCGCATGGAGCCACTAGAAGGTTTTAGGCTTTCTAATTCTTCATAGCCTTGATCTGTTTTTTCTTGCATGACCCAGGTTTCAATTTCCTGGCGGTTAAAGCGAAAGGAGCCGTTGATGTTGTATGAGGGTACTTT
>JAYRNE010000184.1:0-1765 GCA_041912355.1 Chlamydiales bacterium | reverse complement strand
TTAGCACTCGTGCCCGTGCCCGTGCCCGTGCCCGATGCTTTGCAGCACGTGACGTTTGGTCACGATTCCGTTATCATACTTGATTATCTACGTGAATTACTAAAGGGGCGAACTTCGTCTATATCCGCATCATCAACAGTGTGTGTTGAGGAGTAAGAGATAGGAACATAGTTTGCAAATTGGCCAATTTCTTTGCGGTAGGTAAGGTTTATGTTGCCTACAGCGCCGTGGCGGTTTTTGGCTACGATAAGCTCAGCTTGGCCGGGTTTATCGTTAGGGTCGTAGTATTCGCGGCGAAGTAGCATCATGATGATGTCAGCATCCTGCTCGATAGAGCCCGATTCTCTAAGGTCTGACATCTGAGGCCTGTGGCCTGTACGCTCTTCTACTTTTCGTGATAGCTGTGAAAGGCAGACAACAGGAACGTCAAGTTCGCGCGCTAAGTTCTTAAGCATACGCGATATTTCTGAAATTTCGTTCACGCGGTTATCGGAATTTCTTGAGGTAGAACTTCCGGAGATAAGCTGAAGGTAGTCGATGATAAGAAGCTTTATGTCGTAGCTCTCTTTCATGCGGCGCGCTCGGGCGCGAAGGTCAGTAATTTTAAGGCCAGGCTGATCGTCGATTACCATCACGTGTTGCTGCATGTTGCTTACAGCATCTACAACGCGGTGAAATTCTTCATGGCTTAATGAGCCTGTGCGTATTTTATCTGATTCAACTTCAGATTGTGAGCAGACAAGGCGGTGTACAAGCTGCTCTGCTGTCATTTCTAGCGAGAAGAGGCCGACGGCCATGTTGTTTTTAAAGCAGACTTGTTCAGCAAGGTTTAATGCAAAAGCCGTTTTACCCATGGCAGGGCGGGCAGCAAGTATGAGTAGGTGAGAGTTGTTAAGCCCGTTAATCATGCGGTCAAGGTCAGCAAAGTGCGTGGGTATGCCTGTGATGCCAGGGTCATCATCGCCGCGCTGTAAATACTTTTCTTGACGCGCTTCTAGCTCTTTTAGAAAGGGTATTTTGGCTTGGGCTTTAATGCCTGAAAGAAGCTCGCTTACAAGTACGCCATTTTTATTTGAAGCTTGCTGGCCTATTTTAAAGAAGCTTGCTTGGGCATCATCTAAACAGGTGTGAACATCTGGAGGATCATCAAGCGCTACTTTTTCAACTTCTTGTGCAGCAAAAATAATTCGTCTTAGTAGCGCCTTGTTCTTTACTATCTCGACATATTCTTCTATGTAGGCGCTAGTTCCGGCATACTGTGCAAGGGTAGTAAGATAGCCTACTCCGCCTACTGCCTGGAGGGTATTTTGCCGTTTTAAGTCTTCAGCAATAAGGTGGCAGTCGGCTGGCTTATCGTTTCTATAGGCTCCTTTAAGCGATTGAAAAATGATTTTGTGTTCTGTGTAGTAAAAATCCTGCTCGTCAAGCGCGTCTGCGGCAATATTTAAGCTGTTGATGGATGTCAGCATGCAGCCAAGCACCATCATCTCTGATTCTTTGGAGTTAGGGGGGATTTTTACTTTTGCTAGATGTTCGCTCATGCCTCAAGACTATAGTAAACATCAACGTAGAAGTCAATAAAGGACGAAAAGGACAGCTCTGCAACGGTTATTATTTGTCCTTTTGGTCTTTTTTTTAGGGGAAGCTTCTTTTTTATTGGAGGAAAACTCCCATTCCCGCTACTATTATCACACCTTTATTCTGGAAAGATGGCTGAGTGGCCGAAAGCGCGTCCCTGCTAAGGACGTGTACCCCTATAAGGGTA
>JAYRNE010000183.1:0-2603 GCA_041912355.1 Chlamydiales bacterium | reverse complement strand
GAATCTGAAGATAGGAGAGAAGGCTTTGCTAAGCCAAGTTCTGGAAATATGGCTCCGCAAAGCAACTCTGTTCTTCAAAACCCTTTTGAAGCCTATATCAAAACAGCGATGCTTAGGCTGAAAAAGAGAGTATCATCAACGAAGATGTCGGCCCTTTTATCGTATCTCGTAAAGAGTGCTGAAAGTGAAAGAAGTAAGCGCAGGGTAAGGCTTGAAGTAACAAAAAGCGCAAAAATGTTTCGCACATTTAACCTAGGGTTCCAACTTCAGGATGTTACAAATGAAAATTTTGCAACTATTGTGGAGAAGATGGTTGCTTCTGATAGAGCGATCTTAGAGTACACAAGCCTCTATATCAACCGTCAAATCCGCTACTTTCCTCGAAAGATATCAAGTAACGCCAAAAACTTTGCCTCTATGTTTGCAGGTTTTTATGGTGATACCGGCTCTCCCTATAATGACGGAACCTTCCCCGATGGCACAAAAGTGGTTTGGGATGAGGGAACATTAGGTGAGACAATAGAAATACTTCGCAAAAAATGCAGTGAGCCAGATTCTATACGCGTAGTTGAGAACGATGCGCCCTTTACAGTGCTGGATGAGATTTTGCATGCCTTTAGCCCCTCTGACAGGGTGCTTAGCGACGAGGGGGCGCTTATGAGGGGAGTTGCCAATATCGACGTTGCAAAAAAAATGATGGAGTTTGTCACAAAGCATAGACCAGATATAGAGGGTGTTGCCTTCTTTCACAATAACGTGGAGATGATACTTGAACGGGGGCAAGATGAGCCTATAGAGCTTTCAAAAAGCAGCATTCCCAAAGAAGCGCGCTTTACCTACTACGACCAAAACCACACCTTTGGAGCCAACATCCTCCAAGCAGATAATGCTGGTTGCGTTTTAACCTTCGGTGAGGGAACTAAGATGGCACAGTTTGGCCAGGCTACCTGGAGGATGCGAGGCTTAAAGACAGGTAATCAGACTCTAAGAGTGTTCACAACGCGTCCTGTTGTTTCTGCGATGAACATTGACAAGAGTGTGCCTCAGATTGACGACGTCATTACTTTTGCTCAGGCAAATGAGGCTGAGGCGCTGAGTTACGATAACTTTCATGGCGACAAACAGACCCTGCACGACTTTGTAAGACGGCCAATCTTAGATTGTGCCCTTGATGATCCAACACTTGATGGAACTATCAACGCCGTAAATCAAGCCGAAGAGTTTTTGGCCCCAAAGATTGAAGATGATGGTTTTATACTCTATGGTATGGTCGACAAAGAACTAGGGCCGCAAGAGGCTCTTAAGCTCTATAAAGATGACCTCATAAAAGTAGCTGAGACCATCCCTCCTCTTACAAGTAAAGATAAAGCCGAGATAGGTCAAAAGTTCGAAACATTCCCTGCTGGCATCTACCCAGAAAAGGTTTCAATAGCCACCTATGATCTTGGACAAGAGGTGCAGGTAGAGGAAGAAGATGATCAGGATATGGAGCTGCAGCAAGATTTACGCCAGGATGTTGAGCAAGACCAAGTGCTCTCATACAGCCACGATAAGGTTAAAGAGCCTGCCTTTTGGCCCTGGAGAGCAGATTGCGACCCAACGAACCTAAAAGAGTGGCTTGAAGAGAGCTCTGAACCCCCAATTTTTACCCTTAAAGAGGTTTTGGAACAGAGCTATCTAGAGTCTCTGCAAAAATTTGCCGGCAATATAAGCCCAGAACTTCTGTCTACAAATAACTTCACCCCCCTTATTAATACAAACCTTATACCTGTCCACGTAGCTCCTTTCGGCCCCTTCCAAAAGCCTATTTTTGAGCTTCTCATAATTAAGAAAGGAGATATGCGAAAGCTCTTGCTCCTTGATCAGCAAGAGGCTCAATACTGGCGCTCCCTTTTAGCTTGCGAGCGTCAAAAAGAAGAGGTCTTTGACCCGGATGTTCAGCTTGGTCTTTATGATGTAACCCTCGGTGCCATTGTCTCATCCGGCAAAACGCCATTAAACGAAAATGCTCTACATAGCGATCCGCTCTTTTTGCGTTCCATCACGATACTCAAATTCCTAAACGCTAACGTCCACTACTCAGAACAAGAACGGAAAATCCTCTTGCGCTGGCTGCAAAAATGTGGCAGAGAGGCAATGAAGAAAGCCTTCCTCGACCTTCACGACCTCCACGGCACCGACGTATTCGAGGGTAGCGACATTGACATGCTCTTTAGCGAATAAATTAGCCGTGAATGGCTCTTTTCTAGGCCCATTTTTAATTCTTAAAACTTGCTGAGCGTGGTTAGATGGTTAGTAGTCCATGGTAGTAAATTTTGTGTAAGGTAGTCTGTAAAGGCTGTTGGATTTTTCATGCTCTCAAGCACGACAGTAAGGTATTCTGTCCGGTTGTGAATGATAACGGGGTGAAGGTTGCCAAAATAGATGCCAAGGGTGTACATAAAGAGTCTAGCTACTTGTAAGTTTTCTGTTTCAAAAGGAGAGATTCTTGCTATTTCTGTGTGGGCAAAGCTCATAAGCTCTTCAAGTGGTATTCCTTCTTTGATGGCATTCTCTAACTCTTTAGCAAAAGTGGTAAGGCTTGCTTGAATAGAATCGGGTGG
>JAYRNE010000182.1:0-2310 GCA_041912355.1 Chlamydiales bacterium | reverse complement strand
TGATTTTAGAGCAATATAGTATTGAAGAAACCGGATTTAAGCCAATTTTATATAATTCACAGATTTCGGAGCTTTTATGAATATAGATTCAAGTTCAAGCCTTAATCCATTGATTTTAATTTTCGATCTTGATGAAACGCTATTTCAAGTTCAGGAAAATCAACATCAAAAAGCCCGCAATCCCCTTTCCAAAAGCAGCTCAAATCTTTTAAGCAAAAGTGCAGATGGCATTAAAACAAAATTCCCTTTAAAGGGCCAACTTCCGAATGTCGCAAAAGCTGACAAAATTACCGCCATCGCTCGCGACAAAATGAAGGAGATTTTCCAAAAAATTCATGAAACAAATATGGCTGCAGAAAAAAAAGGGCTAACACAGCCTATCATCGTCAAAATCATAACAACTGCAACGTACGATGAAAAGCATGTTAAACGATTGCTTGATGAATTCTATTTTGAAAATGACAACCCAATCAGAACAGGCGCCTTTCGAATTGAGTATTTCAATAAAGAGAACCTCGAAAACGCACAAGAATTAGCAGCCCCCACTGACACTCCTACTAAAAAGGGAACCATGGACCCAAAAAAAGCTCTTCTCATTAATAAAAAGTTTGAAGATTGGGCTAGGACCCACCCAAACCTAACAAAGGATAATGTTGTTCTTATTGACAATGCAGATATAAACACGGTACCTGTTGAATCTTATGGATTTAAAGCAATTCACTATCCAACAACACCCGCCGACCGCCTTGATACAAAAAGCTACACTGAAGATGCCCCAAAGGCCTTTAAAGAATTATCTGACAGAATCAATAAGGTAGCAAACGAAATCAGAAAACAGAAAGAATAAATCTCTCTAACCAACACCCCCATGCACCCTCAACCCTATCTAGGGTCGTTATATTTCAAAATATTAATAAATATTTTATTAACATACGAAACACAATCCTCTATTGCTAGAGAAAAAAACGAGAAGGAATATGGTTAGTAGTATACGAGATATTGAAACGGGCGGACTAGTTGAAGTAAAAATCCCCACAAAAGATGCGCTTTTACAAACAGCAACCTTGCTTGAAACACGCGTGAATGAGCTTGCGACTTTAATTACCACTTCAAAAGAAGCTTTATATTGGCGCAAAAGAACCCCTGACGTATCTATCAATGAGGTGCGTACACGCCACACTGAACTACGACATGCAGCTGACCTATTTCGTAACGAGTGCAAAGAGGTGACCGATATACAAACGCAAGGCATCTGCTTAACCCGCCTTTTACAAGTAGAAGCCCGAGCATTGCGCCTAGAAAGAAGTATCGCACTCATGGAAAATAAAGCAAATAACATCTATGGCTCTCTCCAAAGAGCTTTGCACGTACTTGAACAGGTAAATAATCCCAAAATTTCAGTCGAAGCCAAACTAGAACTTGTATACAGCGAATTTAGTTCCAACAACATCGATCATCTTGACTCTCCAAGAGATATAGGAAAGGAGTTCTTTAAGCTCTTTCGTAAAGCGATTGAAGATCTTACCCCACAGCTACCCTCAAAACATCCTGCCCTTTCACAAGAGAGCGACCTTATGCTTTTACAACGAGATGTCGAAGCCAAAATTGGCGATTACAAACTTACACCACGCCACGTTAAAGAATTTACCCCAAAAGAGGACATCTCCCATGAGGAGCGGCAAAATCTAAGAGACCTAGCAAACGCTTGCACAACAGTTTTTTCTTTTAGAAAAATGCTCGGGTTGGCAGTGCGGATAAAATTCTGCTGCAGAAAGGAGCTTATAGGAGACAAACTTGAAAATGAACATGGTCGCCAAATACATCACCTCTCAACACGCCTAGATGCTGCAATAATCCGCGTCCAGCAGGGAACCCTCTCCCACAAAGAAACGCTGGAGCTCTCTCGATCGCTCGACATATATGAAGATGCCTTTATGAGACTTAAAGGCTCTCTTAAAAATAAGCGTAGAAACATCTATGCCATGCCCTATGACGCTACCTTTAAGGCACATCTTGATTTAGCTTGGGGCCTTCGCTGTGAACTTTCTGAAGTTGGCCATATGATAGAGATCGTACGCTCTCTTATTCAGCCAAACTGCCTCCGTGCATTTGCTGCACAAGCACTTTTAAAAGAGCCTGAAAGCGCAAGCAATCAGAAGCGCCTCTTTAGCATCATTAAACAGTATGATGAGTGCAAAAGCGTAACGCACGTACTTGCAGAAGCAGTTATGTCCTCTGTTAAAAGTGCAACTCGCTATCTCGCTACAGAAAAATAGACAAAAGGATCTTCAAGAGACTTCTAGTGACTTT
>JAYRNE010000181.1:0-4001 GCA_041912355.1 Chlamydiales bacterium | reverse complement strand
AACTCCAAAACAGGTATGGAGAAACACTAATGTGCGGACGGCCAATTTTTTCCACTCTGGCGAAATTATATCAGGGGGAAATATTATTTACCCCCTGTTACTTTACGGTATCAGCGACCTTGTCGCTTGGGGACTCCAAAGCAACGCTTGCGCTACATTTTGCCACAGCGGGAATGGCTCTCCCTATCTTGCACTTGCAATATTTGGGGGAATTTGCGTAGGATCCGAATTTTAACGTAAGGAGTAGACCCCTATGGAAAATCATGAATTTTTCGTTCTGAATTACGGCGGAAAAATTAACCAAACGCAATGTGTCTTTTTTTTGAATCAAGACGTCTACCTCCTCTTTAATCTTCCGTTTTAGTATTATAACTTTCATGGTCAGGCAAGAGAAATGGGATGAGCTTTTAGAAAAAATGGCAAGCCTCGGGATTACTGAAGAGGATCTCGTGGAAAAGTTCATTTTGGGCTCTGGAAGAGGTGGACAAAACCTACAAAAAACCTCTTCCTGCGTATATCTAAAGCACATTCCAACGGGAACTGAAGTAAAGTGTCAGAAAGAGCGATCTCGCGAATTAAACCGCTTTTTTGCAAGGCGTGAACTTGTAGAAAAGATAGAGTCAGAGGTCATGAAAATCAAGACTGCCAAGATTCAGGAGATCGAAAAAAAGCGCCGACAAAAAAGAAAGCGGTCAAAGCGTGCTCAAGCCAAAGTCCTAGAAAATAAAAAGCACCGGGGCGCCATCAAAGAAATGAGACAAAAGCCGGAAGGATAATCCTAGAAACAACACATGGAATGCCCCTGTCATAGCCACAAGACATATGAAGCTTGCTGCAAGCCCTATCATGAGGGTCTCCCTGCCCCAACACCGCTCGCGCTCATGCGCTCTCGTTATGCAGCCTACGCCCTTGGTAATATTGACTACATCGTTAACACAAGCCACCCCGATCTTAAAAAGACAATCCGCTCGCGTGATGACATGATTCATTTTTCCAAGAATACATCATTTGACAATCTAACGATTCTTCAAGCCGAAGGTGACACCGTCACCTTCAAAGCCCACCTCACTCAAGCAGGCAAGGATGCCTCCTTCACCGAACAAAGCCTTTTCAAAAAGGTCGGGGATCGGTGGTATTATCATTCGGCAATCTCTTTTGCTTAAATCCTTAGTTACACAAAGACCTCTCTAGCACGATGTCGCTCATGGAGGATGATTCCCACGTATATCGCAAGGCAAAGATAGATCACAAGTAAGGGGCCTGAAAGCCAAGTAGCGTAAAGACTCTTGTCGCACCAGGAGGGAGCGTAGTTTATGAGTACGAGGGCGTTGTCTAAAAGTACACTCGCTATAGAAAAGAGAAATGATGCCATAAAAGGCAGCCACAAAAAGAAGAACGCAATAGCCACTATAAAGACTGCTATAGAGACTAAAAACGGAAAAAAACAGTTGTAGACAATGCCCATAAGGGGAAAGGTGTGAAAGCAATAGAGCGACATGGGCAGCATAAGAATGGTTACACTTGTAACTAATGCTAAAGATGAAATGGAAAAGACAAGGATCACAAATAGAAGCTGCTCTAAAAAGGGCATCTTCAGCACTTCATGGGCACCCCGCTTTGGAAAAAAGGCTTTAAAGGTCTTTTCCACAAGGGGGTAAAAGAGAAGTATCGCAAAGGTTGCTAAAAAGCTTAGCTGAAAGCTCAGTGATTCAACACTAGATGGATCCATTCCCAAAACAAGTATAAGGCCGAAGCCAAGGCAGTTTAGGCCATTTGTGTCTTTCTCCAAGAGGCGGCTTGAAAAAAGGAGGGTAACTGCCACCCAGGCTCTTAGGACTGATGGTGAGGGCCCAATAAAGACAAGGTAGCAACAAGCTGCTACCACTAAACTTATATTCATCACCTTCCAAGGCATAAAGAGACGGAAAAAGGCCGCTAGTATTATGGCAATAAGGCTAAAGTGAAAGCCAGAAACCACCGTAAGATGCTGCAGGCCAAAACGGCGAAGTGCTGATGCTAGGTGGTTATCATGAAACTCCCCTACTAACACCCCCTCAAGTAAGGCTCGAGTGTCACTTGGGTCAAGATAGCCTGAGAGTATCTCTTTCACATACCGCTTTGCAGAAAATCGCCACTCAACAAGCGATAAGGTTGTTTCAACCTTATCAAGGTGTGCCCCTCGAAGAGGTTTTAGCGACCATGAACCATTATATTCATGAAGGGTAGCGTTTATGCGATAGACACTATCTGCCTTAGGGCGCGTTGCAATATGATTCCAAACCATAGTACAGGGTATATTTTTAGCATAAAAGCTTTTGTCATGAGCCTCAAAGCTAATAACAGACACCTTCATCTTGCAGTAGGGCTTATTGTAGCGAATATCATATACAAGATCTGTAATCTCAAATGTTGCAACTCCTGGGCTTGTGTTAGCCCACGCAGGTGGAATGACGACATGATTAGACGCATAAAACCAAAAGATGAACATACTTACAAGGCCCAAGTAGAGGCGCTTTTTTTGCGGAGGCGAATAGTAAATAGCAAGAACAAGTACTGGAAGAATAATGGCTATATGAGAATTAGAGGCAAACCATGCCCCCAGATACATAAACAGGCCATAAAAGAGTGCTGGAGCTTTACTCCAAAATGAGTCGAAGTATTGGGCGGAATAGCTGGGGGAAAAGAATTTAGCATATGAGTTCATTATGCATAACTCGAAGTGCAATGTCGAGCCCGAGAACGGATGTTTTGCCAAGATACAAGCCATGCAAAACATTCGGTCTCGGGCTCGGAATTTGGGAATAGACCAAATCCGCTCTTATTCAGGTATGATTTTCTTAAGCATCCTGTGTAGTGCCCGAGTTAGCTTCTTCCTTAATGGCTGGTGGACAAAAGGGCTCCTCTTGGGACACCTCCACGTCCCCACCTTCACTCATTCGAATATCGGCCTCTGTAACATCGTAGGGCGTTTCACGAAATGAAAACTCATCTTCAGATGTTGTTCCTAAAGGAGCCAAGTCATCTTGAGACTCTTCATTTGTGTAAAAGGCGCCCTTATAATCTTCACGAAGACGCTTTAGGTCATCGCGTATAAGCTTTGTGGGCGGTGGTAAAATAGAAGAGAGCATAGGTGTAGAAGAGGGCATGTTACCTTCTTCTAAGGTCCCTTGACCCTCTTGTGGCAACTCAGCTACACCTGTAGCCTCCTGCTCACCTTCTGGGCGGCCAGCTTCATCACGGCCTTGACCACGGCGACGGCGAAAACCGCGTCTACGATCACGCCTACGATCCTGAGCACGCTCGGGACGGCCCTCTTGTGGTTGGCCAGGAGCTGCCTCTTGAGCTTGTACTTGTTCGCCTTCAGGCTTTTCCTTAGGCTCTTTTACGGCTTTAGGTTCTTTAGGTTCTCTTTGTTCCCTTGGAGGTTGTTCAGCCCTAAGCTTATGTTTAGCCCCTTCAGGTCCGAGAGTTTTAAGTACCATGCGCGGCTCTCGCACTTCTAGCACTTCATAATCAGCAACAGGCACAATGAAAGGTTTTGGCCTTTCTAAAGAGCGAAAAAAAACACCTGATCCGAAAGAGACAACTTCAAGTGCATCTACAAAGTGTTCTTCTGATCCTGCGCCTTTACTGCTCCGTACGACTAGTCGATATCCCTCTCGTGGAGTAATGACCGTCTCAATAATTGGTTCTCGAGTAAAGTCCACGCGTATAATCCTTTAAATTTTTGTATTGGGGCGGCAATTTCCATAAAATTTCTTGACATGCCTTTACCTCAATGCTTATACGTATTATGCGGGATTGGCGCTTTTAGATAAAGGACCAAAAGGACAAAAGGACCAAAAGGACACTATAACGGTTATTGTTGTCCTTTTGGTCCCTTGTCCTTTTGGTCCTTTTCTCTACTCAGCCTTAGCCATAAACCGTACGAGGTCCACTACTCTCTGAGAGTAGCCCATTTCATTATCATACCAAGCCACTATCTTGTAGAAAGTAGGGTT
>JAYRNE010000180.1:0-8070 GCA_041912355.1 Chlamydiales bacterium | reverse complement strand
TAGCCATCTGTATGGCCCATAATACCTCCGACAGGCAGCGGCAGCACATCCACTTTGCCATTCGAGGCAACCGAAATACCACCAGAGCACTCTATCAAGCCATTTACAGCTTGAACGATATCACTATCATCACAACCAACTACAATGATGTTGTGAGAGTCATGAGCGATAGATGAAGCTAATGCTCCCCTTTTAAGCCCAAAGCCATTAATAAAGGCTACTGCCACAGGGGCATTTTTGTAGCGGTTTACAACGGCGATTTTTAAGATATCGCGCTCTTTATCTGATACGTACTGGTTATTTACAATCTTTGCTGGGGCAAAATACTGCTCTGTAATAAGCTGGCCATCAAGTGCGCGGATTACTTTAATAGTCTCTTTACCTGCTTCAACCTGAAAGTCTTTTTCAGACCTTTTTGAGACGCTAAAGGCATTCACAATATCACTTGAGCAAGATTTAATGAGCGGCTTACCTTTTTCAGCCACTAAAATGCCATTGATATATGTTTGAAGAACGTTAAAGTTTGTAAGCGAGTCTACCACAATAAAGTCTGCAGCATCTCCCACCTGCAAAAGGCCAACATCAAGCTTATAGTGCCTTACAGGCTGCACGCATGCAGCATACAAAACATCCATTGTGTCATAGCCATGATCAACAACGGAGCGCTTTACAAGAGCATTAATGTGGCTTTCAACGAGGTTGTTGGGATGCTTGTCGTCGCTACAAAACATCACCTTGTCAGGGTGCATCTTAAGAAGTGGATGGAGGGCATCATAGTTTTTCGCAGCAGAGCCCTCGCGAATACTTATCAACATGCCATACTTGATTTTATCTAAAGCCTCTTCGAGGGTGTAGCACTCATGATCTGTTGTAATACCAGCTGTGATGTATCGCTCGGCTTCTTTTCCTTTTAGACCTGGTGCATGGCCATCAACAGGCAAGCCAAGCTCGTGTGCAACAGCAATTTTATCCATGACCAAAGGATCGCGATGAAGCACGCCAGGATAATTCATCATCTCGCTAAGATACTTCAGGCCATCTTCTGTAAAAAGTGTGCGTATTTCTTCAGCTGATATTGTAGCCCCTGCCGTTTCAAAACTTGTAGCTGGCACACATGATGGCGCCCCAAAGTAGAACTTAAAGGGCACCTTTTTGCCATTGTCTATCATATAGCGAACGCCGTCAATTCCAAGCACATTGCCGATCTCATGAGGATCTGACACCGTAGCAACAGTGCCATGTACAGTCGCTAAACGTGCAAATTCCGACGGAATCATCATGGAGCTTTCAATATGGACATGCGCATCAATAAAGCCAGGCATAATGTACTGATTGGGAACCTCTTGACTTTCCCGAATCTCGCAAATTACACCATTTTCAATAGTAATAGTGCCCGGAAAGATCTTCCTACGCACCACATCAACAATATTGCCTGATAATTCTACTTTGCTCATAAATGAGCTTAATACTAGATGTGCACATTTACTTCCAGGGGAGTTTACAAGAAGTGCTAGATCGAAAAACGCATGTTAAAAGGGCTGTTTCAACGATAGGAACAGCCCTCCCATCCTGTGTATCATGCTGTAAGCTTACTTCCAAAGCGAAAATTTTCGGGTGAGCTCGGAGACTTTTTGCCAGTCGCCGAAGAGAACAATCCCGTAGTAGATGAGCTCTTCCTCTTTAGTTTGCTTTGTGCGTTCTATCTGTTCTAGATAGGTGCCTATAGTCATCGTGTTTGTAAAGTCTACGAACATAATACCCTCAGCTTGGGCCTGCTGCCTTAGCGTTCTGATCTTATTGGAATTGGCCTTTAAGATCATAAAGGGCATTTCTGATATTGAGGGGTGGCTTCCGCCATCGCCATCCACATAATTTGTAAGGCGCAAAGGCTCTTTGCCAATTTCTGAACCAAAGCCAATACACATATGTGCCAAGGCGTTCATGATGATTCCTGGCTCTATCCTTTCATTCATTACTGCTACTAATTTATTTTCAAACATAGGGCTATCCTTTTACTGGTATAGATTTTTTATTTGTTACAAGGGCAATAAAGCCACTTGTGCCAATAACTAAAGCTACTGGTATGACGCTAACCCCATATAGTAAGGCCTTACTTGCACTTGGCCCACCAAGAGCATTTACTATAACACCAATGATTGTATGAAAAAGGTAGCCAAAGACCATGATAATCATGTTGGCAATAGCCGTTGTTAAGCCTGCCATGCGCTCTGGAACATAGGTAGAGGCTTTATAGATCGCTAAAATTTGGTAGGCGCAGCATATACCTACAACGATAAAGCTTGCGCTTATGAACGTTGCAGTTATAGGAAGCGTTAAAAGGGCGATAAAGGCAACTGACATACAAATACCAGCCCCAATGATTGTTGCCCCATAGCTCTTTACACGCTCTGCAATAAGGCTAAGAACAGGCGCTCCAAAGCACATACCAATAAAAATAAGGGAGGGCAAAGTAGCTGCTGCCTGTCCCGAAAAGCCATATACTCCCTTTAAAAAGGCCGATCCCCATACATCTGCAAAGCCTTCTAAAGGCCCTACCATGCAGCCTGCAGAAATGCAGGATACGAGCACGCGCTTATTGCTAAGTACTTCCTTAATGTCTGCCATAACAGTCGCAACAGGTGCACTCTTAATGTCCGGAAGAAGCCAGTATGAAAAACCTGCTAAGACAACGCCCAAAAGCGCAAACACCTCAACAACCGCTTGATAGCCCATCACTTCTCGCATATAGGCTACTGGGCCGCCCCCATAGATCGCTCCAAGAAGGCCAATTGTTACAGAAATACTAAGCATGCGGGCAAAGCGCGCCTCACTAAAGATCATCCTAACAATCTTAAAGACCCCCAAGATAGCAGCTGAAGATCCAAGCCCTATTAAAAAACGCCCTACAATAGGATAGGCCCAGTGTGTAGCAAAAACAAGGGGCAATACCCCTATTACAGTAAGAAGTATGCAGCCCGTCATTATTTTGCGAGGGCCATAGCGATCGAGCATAATTCCTAAAGGTATATGTAAAAGTGTGTAACCAAGGTAGTAAACACCTGAAAACTGGCCAAAGGCTACTGCTCCAATCTGAAACTGGAGCATAATATCATCAAGCATGATGTTAGGCATAACCCGAAGTATATACTGGTAGGCATAAAAGACCGAAGCAATAGACCAGACAATCCATGCGGTCTTCTTTGAGCCTGAAAGTGATAAATCCATAAAAAAACTAATCCTTTTGTGTTTGAATAACTAATAAATGTATATAAAAAACAAGAATATAGATGTGCCTAGCGGCACAGCAGGACTAGAGCCAGTAAAGAAGAAGCAAGAACTGTGGTTCTTTTAGTACACATAGGCCTAATTGTAACAAATGGCTTATCTAAATAGCAAGAATTTTTAAACGACAAGCAAATATTTGAATATTAAACCCTTTTGTAGTATTATTACTATTAAGGAGATCTACTATGGTTACCCCCTTTAATACCCCTGAATTTGAACACTTTATAGAGGATATTTCTAGTAAGGCTCCCCTAAAAAAGGAAGCCGTAAAGCAGGCTGGCCATTTTTGGCAGCAAATAACAGGCCTTACAAGCCAAGAAAAAGAACGCACTATTACTACCGTCCAGAAAGCCATACAGAACCTTCATTCAAGACTCTCAACTTTAAAATCTGTTACCTTAGCTGATGACCAAGTTAGCGATGTTACCAAAAAAATAGAGGTTTTACGCACCGTGCTTTTTGGAACAAAGCTTGAAAAGCTCCCCTCCTACCAGCGCTTTCAGGCACTCATGGAACTTACCAACAGGTTTGCTGACGCCCTCACAGCCCACCCAGAATATAGCTGCACTCCTGTAGAAGTCGAAATAGCAGGCACTAAGTGGACTGCCTGGCAACTTGAAGGACATTACCTCCTTTTAGGCTGCGCAGACTCTATGCAGGGCATTCCCCTCTTCTCTGACACACTTTTGGCCTCAAACTACCATGAAACCCTCTGCATATCAGCGATCAATGAAGATACTTCCTACTACCGAGAAGAGCAAAAGGTCTTTTTGCTCCTTCATGTAGACCCTCGCACGGTCGTTCACACAGAAGAACAAGACATGGGCACGCCCCGCTTTAAAGAAAACACCATGCAAGAAAGAACTGAGTGGTATGATACTGCAAGGCGCATGATGGAAGTATCAAGCGAAATAGACACAGCACACTCAAGGCTTAGAACCCTCCTGAACCATGTTGTGGGTTCAAGCGACATTGAAATTCAGCCATACACTACCCTTGACACCTTTAATAGACTAGCCATCCAGCTACACGATAGACTAGACCCCCTTGGGGCTAGTGTAGAAGACCGGCTTAATAAGTACTTAAAAAATCCCACCCCAAACAACGAAACCGAGCTTTTTAATGCAATATATGAAAATGAAGACCTGAGCGAGATAGATCAGGAAGCCCTTGAAGAGCTACTTACAGCCTACACACAAGCTGCCCGATCGCTTAAAACAGAAATAGTACGCGCCCAAATTATAGATACCATTGAAGAGATCGATTTAGAGGATAAGGAACTTATCCTTCAAGCTCTTAGAGGCGAAGTGGAAATAGAGGAATCAAAAGCAGAACAACTAGCAAATGAGTACCAGCTTCCAAATATTGCCCCAGAAGATTTTGAAAGCCTCTTACTTGGTGAGACCTTAAGACAAAGTGTCGATATTTTAGAACTTGATGAATACCGCCACCTTGTAAGCCGACCTCGCCTTATATTGAACGAACTCATGCAAATCCTTGCTCCAATAGACTCTCAAAGCTCTCAAGACCGATTAACAGCACTTTTTCCAAAGCTTGATGATAAAATTAGTAGAGCATCTAAAAAAGAGCGCGAAGAGCTAATTCAGGCAAAAGAGTACCTTAAACAAGCCCTTGACCCTAAAGCATTATACAAAATGCTCTTTCCTGCAAGCACAGAAGGGTCCCAAAATATTAGAGAAAAACTCTACAGCCTTGAACAGCAACTTCGCAGAATCCCCCCCTCATTTAAAGGCATAAGTAGCGACAGTACTAAAGAAGTAGAATTTCTCACCTCGCCAAATAGACTTTTAAGCCCAGAAACCCTTACAAGCCAAACAAGTGAGCTTATCTCGCCTGACGAACATGACTGGAACGAAATAAACCTCGATCTAGAAGCAACTGGAGGAGGGAAGACTGGCGGCGTCTACCCTACTGGAATAGTTATTTCACAAAAAGTTCTAAATAACCTCTCACAGATAGAGCGGCTTAACCTTGGCTCTCGCGCTCAGCTAAATGCTCTATTTACCTATGCTAAGGATCATTCGCTTCCAATTTTTATTAAACCTTAAAAAGTAATTCTATGCTAAACTTGTGGCATGATCCACTTTCACCTGCTATTACTTATTTTTATTAGTTGGCTAGCGCCTAGTCAGGCCCTAGTCTTAGAAGAGCTACTTCAAAACAATACGCTAGATAAGACCTTAGAAAATAAGCGCGTGGGCTATTTTGTTGGCTCCTTTGACCCCCTTCATAAGGCCCACGAACAAATGGTACAACGAGCCTTAGATGATGGACTTCTTGACTATGTGCTTATATACCCTGCTTGGGGAGGAGATACATATAAAGTACGGGCGGATGTACGTATACGCCTTGACATGCTTTTTAGTGCATTTCAAGATCACCCTCATGTTATTGTCACCCGTCTTACACCAAAGGCACTTCAAGAGGCAATGAAGTGCAATTCCCACTTTATAGGCCTATTAGGCTCAGATACCGCACTCTACCTAGCCCCCAACCCCGAGACCTCTATCTACTACATGACCGGGTGCCCTATCTCGGAAGAATATGCCGAACACACCTGGGGAAGCTGCATGGCCATACGCGTAGACTCTTTTATTGTCACCTTACGTGAAGGCGATGATATAACCCCTTTACAAGGGATGATTCGAGAAAGGCCTATTATAGCAACCTTTGACAATGTAGATATGCGCAAGATCTCCTGCACAGCCCTAAAAAAGGCCCTCAAAAACAATGAGCCAATAGACCATTTTGTGAATCCAGCAGTCGCCCATATTATTGAAAAGCATGGGCTATACACATCTCCCCATAAAGCGTTCTGAAGTGCATTACTGCACCACACTCCAAATTTTTTCTAGATTATAATAAGATATAATTATTATACTTATATCATGAATAATAAAATTAACTATCTTTTACATAAATCTACTATTCCTAATTATTATCACAGACAGTTTGATAATGATTTACCTACTAACAATGAAAAGCCACCTACTACTGTTGATAAAGTAAAGAGAGTAGCACTCCTTGCGCTTCCCTTTCTTAGCCTCTATAAGCCTCTTGGACAAGTAATATCTTTAACAATGGGATCAGCACGAGTTATTTCAACTGGCATAACGGTAATTACTGCAGATAAAATGAGCGAACGCGTAAAAGCCGTAATGCAGGTTGGCCTTGCAACAATTGCAGTTGCTGGAGCTCTTTACCAATTCACACTCGGGCTCTACCTAACAACAGCATTAGACATCCTTACAAACGCCTACGACGCCTATAAGGCGCTTCGAAATAGCGACTATAAACGGGCAGTTGACGTACTGCTACAGGGCGTAAATAGCGCTCTATACCTAGCGATAATGGTCACAGGCGGCGTTGAAATACTTTTAGCCTCGTTCCTAGTTCAATCACTTATAAGCTTTTATCAAGCACATGATGAATGGAAAAATGACCGCATCCCTGAAACGATCGCAAAAGTCCTTATGGGGATGATCCGCTTTAACCAGGCAAATAACCAGCTAGGGCTCATCATTAAGAGAAACGAGCTTATGAAGCGCTACGAGGACCTAGTAAAAGGCCTTACCCATGCCAAAAAAATCGACCACCTTGCAGATGGCACCCTAGAAAAGAAAGTTGACTCTACAGCAAATGCCATACTCCATGATGCAAATGGCTCTGAACATGACTTTGGCAAGCACATACATGGCTTTGGTGGCAAACTTGTAAAGGGAATGAACCTCTCAATTTCAGCCGACCAAAAAGCTACAGTTGAATTTAAAATTAATCACGTCTTTAGAGAAAAGCTAGAACAGCTCATACAAAATGTAGAAAGGGCATCACAGGATGATCTTAAAGCTCTTTTGCAACTTACTGACTCACACATTGAAGAAGTGACAGTATCCAAGAAAACAGATACTATCAGCAAGCCGCACGAAATCCCTAGCTTCTCATCAAGACTTATACAGCAGATGCTCTTACACGCGCAAAGCATGCTTAAAAGCAGGGGCGAAACATCCTCCTTTATTAAGCAGATCATTGAAATGCTTGAAAAATACCTAAAAAACCCCTCACTTATCCCGCAAGCAAAACCACAAACTGCTGATGTCTATGAAATACGGCTAAAAGGTGTTGGCACGATATCTATAGGAGCTACAAAAGATGCCATTGCACACTATAATAGAGTGCGCGTAGAGCTAGATTATGGTAAAAACTTCTTCGACATGCACGAAGCCCTCTCCTTTTTACAGCTTGATGATGCCTTAAAAGAATCAACTTCTGATGACATCCTGCGTATGAAAATTGGCCACCTCTTTAGAATTTTTGACCCTCAAGCTGCAACACAGTTTGAACGAACAGACCCCTATTTTGACCTTCCAATAGAAGAGTTTCAAAATGAAGTAATAAAGCGCTCCCCTACTATGCAAGAAGCTCTTGCCACATGGCTTCCCAAAATGCAGCTACACGAAATGCTGCCAGGAAAGTACCGCTACAGCCTGGATGGACTTGCAGATAAGCTATCAACTCAAGGAGCACTCGGCCTTACAGCAGCTTTAACAGGCAGCATGACTGATGAAGAGATGGTTGAGCGATGCGCCTCAATTCTAAAAATGGGCATGCTATCATCAGAAATTCGCAATAGTGGAAACTTTGGCAAGCAGGGCCTTTCATGGGGTGTTGATGTATTCTCAGGAGGCTCTGACAGCGTATTTACCCAAATCGTCACCGACCAAAATAAGAGCTATAACGACTTTAGCTACTACACAAGTAAGATAC
>JAYRNE010000179.1:0-3454 GCA_041912355.1 Chlamydiales bacterium | reverse complement strand
TAAGAAAGAGGGTCTTTGAGCGCTTGTCTTTACCCTCATCTAGCTTGACAAAACCTGCTTTATGAAGCTGCTGTATAAGGCGTGATGCGGCTGATACCGATACTACAAGTAGCTCGGCAATTTCCGAAACGGTAATGCCGGGCTTAAAGCCAATTTCTACGAGGGCGTGGCATGCTAGAGCGGTGGGGCCTGCAAGGCTTTTATCTAGCTGGATTATGCCAAGCTCGCGCACAAGCTTTCGTGAGGCATGTCTTAGGGCTTCTATCTGGTCCATCTCTCTCCTGTTAATGAAAAAGCTTGCAAAAATCAAGCATTTATATTAAGATAGGTATACAAAACTTTAAAAAGGCCGTTTATGAATACCAACCTTACCTATTTTGATGATAGCTATCAGTATTGCTGTATGGCTCAAATTTTAGCCAGTGGAAGTGATGAATATGGGGTATATATTAGCCTTAGCCAAACGATATTTTATCCTCAGGGCGGAGGGCAGCCTTATGATGTGGGCACTATAGAGGTGGCAGGTGCTCTTTTTTCTATTCATGCTGTACGCTGGGTAGGGCAAGAGGTAAGGCACTACACAAAAGAAAGCCTTGGGCATCTTGTAGGCCACGATGTTCGCTGCACTATAGAGGCTGCTAGGCGCAACCTTCATGCGCGCTATCACACGGCAGGGCACCTCTTAAGCCTGGCTGTGGAGGCGCTTTATCCCACCTTTCGGGCTGTAAAGGGCCATCACTATCCAGAAGGCGCCTATGTAGAGTTTACTGGCGCTGGGATAGTAGATCTTATCCAAGTAAATGCTAAGCTTATAGAGTATATCGCACAGGATTTGCCAATAACGGCTTTTGTAGTAAGCCCTGAAGAGCTTATCCACCTTTGTCCTGCAGCAAACTACACCCGAAATAGTGCTCTACCGATACGCTTGATGCGCATTGGCAACAGTCCCTACGTGCCCTGTGGCGGCACCCACGTAAAGCATCTTAGCGAGCTTGAAAGGGTTGTGGCAACTAAACAAAAGGAGAAGCAGGAGCTTTTGAAGATTAGTTACGAGCTTTAGGGGGATGTTAAAACCCCCTCTGCCGTTTTTAGGTTCAATAGGCCTATTTATTTGTGCTGCCGCGAGGCCTTGATGGTGTAGGAAGGCCCCTGGTACGTGGTTTTCTTTGTTCTGCTACTTTTTCTAGCTCTAGAATAGTCATTTTTTCATCGATAGAGCGTTCAATAGCATTAAATTTCTGTTTAGAAGATTGCAGTGCGTCATCAAGGCTTTTTCTTGCATGATCTCGTGTAAATTCAAGATCCCTAATGTTCGGAGGCATTTTGGAACCTTTTGTCATGCTTTTTACTTGAAGATTTGCCTCATCTAGTGCTTGCATTGCAGATTTAAGGAATGATTCTGCGCTGAGGATTTTGCTTTCCTCTTCGCTTACTTCTTGCGCCATTTTTCTAAAACTTTGCTTAATTCCAATTGTGTCAGAATCCTGAAGCTTTTTCTCTATTTCTTCTAGACGACCTTTTAAATATTCCACCCTTGTTTTTGTAACTAGTAAGGGTTGTTCAAATTGTACATCGCGAGGTGGGTTTTTAGGTGGTGGAGGGCGTACTTGATTTTTAGCTAGCATTTCAGCTTTTTGCTTGGGATTAAGCGGAGCAGTATGCTCAGGAGGCGCTACTGTAAAGCGAGAGGCCTCGGGTATGTCTTTAAGCTGCTTTTGTAGATCTAAAGCTACTTCACTTTCATCTTTCTCTTCACTTCTTGGGGAGGTCTCTTCTGGTGTTGAAGGGGCCCTTTGTCTTTGAGAGCCTTTATCATTAGGAATAGGAAGAGGCCTTGTGCTAGTATTTGGTGCAACTTCTACTGTAAAATTTTTGCCATTTATTTCAAAGGTAACAGCCTTACCTCTTCTATGAGCATCTGATTTAAAATGGTGTGTGTTAAGATAGTTCCTAGATGCTTGTAAATCTTCGGTATTTGCTGTAAGTTTTCCATTAACCTTTACAACACTTACGCTTTTTATTTTTTGATCAGTTGCAGGCTGCTTTTTATCAACCCACTGAAGCTTACCCCTAAAGATATCCCAGCTGCCTGCGCTGCTTATGCCCTCTGATTGCATAAAAACACCCCTTTTTTTAGCATTCTTTCGTCTACTTTAATTATATAAATTATATTTTTAATTGTAAAGGGGGGTGTCTTGTGACCGTAGAAGGGCTGATTTTTCTTGTGATATAGAGTATTTATGGGTTACTACAGGGAGTATGTGGCTTAGGTCTATATTTTTATACATAGTTTTGTTTAGTAGATGCTACGGCAATGAAGTTTCTGACTTTATGGAAGAGTATAGCGTTCCGGGACTTGCTGTAGCTATATGTGAGAGTGGAGATCTCTCTATTAGGTGCTATGGGGTGAAAGATCGTGCAACGCACGCTCCTATCACGCCTCACACGCTATTTAAGATAGCTTCTATTACTAAGGTATTTACTGCCACAGATCTTGCCTTAGAGGTTGCTCTTGGCCACATGAGCCTTGATGAGCCTGTCACGCACTTTTTACCAGAATGTCAAAATGGCGGATCTATAAATAGAGTAACGCTGCAGGAGCTTGCCACACACACCTCATCTCTTCCTCGGGGATTACCTCTTTACTATAACAGGAGGCACGTTATTGCCTTTTTAAATGAGTGGGAGCCTATCTACCCCATAGGGACCCACTACCTCTATTCAAACCTTGCCTTTGGCGTGCTTGGCTATGCCGAAGAGTTTGAGGAGCATGCTTCTTTAGAAGCCCTTTTTAGGAGGGAGATCTTTACGCCTCTTGGTATGAAAGAAAGCTACATCAATGTGCCTCAAGTGATGGAGCCCTTACTTGCTGTAGGCTACGCTTCTAATGGTAAAGCGGTACTTTCCAGGCCAAATAGTGCCTGGCCAGCAGGAGGTGCCTTAAAGTCAACCATCAGCGATATGAGCAAATTTTTGCAGGCAAACCTCAAACTTCTTGGGCCTAAGTCATTGCAAGACGCCATGCAGTTTGCTCAAGCTCCCTACTTTCCCGTAAATAAGCACTTTACGATGGGTCTTGGCTGGGAGCGCTTTACAACTCCTGAAGGGGTTCTTATCATTGATAAAAATGGCAGCCTTTCTGGCTTTGCAAGCTACATTGGCATGATCCCCAGTAAAAAAATTGGCATAGTACTATTAGCCAACAAATCCAGCATCAACATTACAAAATTTGGCCGTAAGCTTCTTCTTAAGCATGCTTTAATAACACCGAAAAATAGGTAACAGCGTCTTCGAAAGAGAGTGCCAGGTGTTCTGCAGAGTATTAAGATGATGCTGTTTATGATTGGGGTCGGGGTTGGGCTGTCAACTTTTTTAAAATTTCGCGTTCTAAATTTATTTAAACTTGTGTCTATATCCATTCCATCCCTTGCGACTGTTTTAGAGCCCCTAAGGG
>JAYRNE010000178.1:0-2995 GCA_041912355.1 Chlamydiales bacterium | reverse complement strand
TATTCAGCATGACAAGAAGGTTGAAGAGGCCTTTTTGTCGAGAAAGCGCACAGTGATAGAGCCTGCTGCTAGAGGCACAATACGCGATCGCTTTAACATACTGTTAGCTGCAAATAAAATTGAGTATCGCCTAGCGATAGTCTACTCGCAGTTTCGTGAAATTCCTGGCGTTATCTCGGAAAGAGATAAAGAGGGTAATAAAAAGCGCCGCTATCTTCGTCGTGAATATATCCACCGCCTCTCTCAAATTGTGAGTGATATTATTGGTGTGGATCAAGAAAGGCTTGAAGATATTATCTATTCTCACGCTGCGCAGAATAACAGCATACCCTTAGTTATTAAGAAGGGACTTTCTGAAGAAGAGTACTATCGCTTAAAAATGGTTGAAAAAGATTGGCAGGGCATTCAGGTGCAGTGTGTGCCGCGTCGCTACTACCCTAAAGAGCGCGTAGCATGCGATGTTATAGGCTATTTAGGGCCTATATCAAAAGAGAAATATAGCTCCATCATCAATCAAATTCGTACGCTGTCAGACTGTATAACGCGCTCGCATGCTCTTGGAGAGGCAGTAGAGCTTCCTGAGGGTATCTCTTCTGTAGAGGAGGCACAAGAGAAGCTTGAAAAACTTGAACGCCAGGCCTACACGATAAACGACAACGTAGGCTTACTGGGAATAGAGTCAAGCTTTGAAAACGAGCTTAGAGGCTACTATGGAAAGCGCTCCTACTTTGGTGATGCTAAGGGAAGTTACATACGTGAGCTACCTGGGGCATCTCCACCAGTGCCTGGAAAGCGTGTGCTTTTATCTCTCTCTATTGAACTTCAGGAATATGCTGAAAAGCTCTTGGCTCAGGCTGAAACTGACCGTGAACATGCCTACTTAAATGACCCTAAAGCCAAAAAAGCAAAAGAGCCCCTTATCCGCGGTGGGGCGATTGTTGCTATGCAGCCAAAAACTGGCGAGGTAGTAGCCCTTGCAAGCTTTCCACGCTATGATCCCAACGACTTTATAAGAACGAAAAATGCCTTTTTTTCTGAATCTGCTGATGACCACATTCACCGCTGGCTTGAAGATGAAGCCTATGTAGGAAAGATCTGGGATGGCTTTACACCATTTATTTACCAGCGATATTCTGATAAGACGAAAGAGTGTGTGGATGTTGAAGAGTACCTCACATGGGATCGCTTTTTAGAGTTTGTGCTTCCTGAGCATTCTGACATCATCGACACACTCCATTCAAGTGAACCTATTAAAAAGCTCATACAGCTGCAGCAGTCCGCAAGTGTGCAAAATATGCTGCTACTAGACCTTAGCCGCCTTGTGCTTACAGCAAGTGACTTTAGCTGTGAGCTTGTTGATAAGGTGGGGGACCTTTCAATAGATGAATTTCGCGATTTTAGCTGCACCTCTGCCCAAATCTGTGAGGACATACGAAATAGCGTGCGCGCACGTTGGCACACAGCTTTTTTTGTTCCTTGGCGAAAGGAAAATGAAAAGGCTTTTCTAAAGCAAAAACGACTTGAAGAAAAGCGTGCTATGACCTACCCAAAGCCCTATTTAGAGTATCTTGATAAAGAAGAGGCCCGCCAGTTTGATGCCTTTTGGCAAGATGAGCGGATGAATTTAACATACGCCTACTTAGCACAAGATAACCTTCCAAGCCATGTAGAGGCTTTAAAAAGCCAGCTAGAAAAGCTGACACTCACTGAGCAGACGGCCTTTTTGCAAAGTCTTAAAAGTTTTAAAGACTTAAAAAATTTGCCTCTATATGGCAGCTACAATAGGCTATCACCCGGAAAGACCGACGTCACACTCCAGGATCTTGTGATGTCGCTAAAGCGCGGTTTGGGTGAGGGGTCACTTCGTTCCTATGCCTATCGACATCAGGCTATTCAAGGGTCTCTCTTTAAGCTTGTAACAGCCTACGCGGGGCTTAAGCAGCGCTACATAGAGCTTAAGGGGCAAGTTTCTAAAAAGGACCTTGTGCTTTTTGAGATGGTAGACCAGACCTACAAGCAAAATGGCAAAAACTATGTGGGAACTTTAAGCTCTGGAGCTCCGCTGCCGCAGATTTATAAGGGAGGAAGAATCCCAAAAAGCCTCCACGCTAATTTAGGAAGGCTTGATCTTCTTAAGGCGATAGAGGTGTCAAGTAACCCCTACTTTTCGTTACTTGCTGGCGATTACTTAAAAGACCCCATGCAGCTTTATAGTGCAGCAGAGGACTTTGGCTTTGGCCAAAAAACGCGTATAGCCCTTCCTGGCGAGATGGCAGGCTCCATCCCCAAAGACATCGCCACAAACCGCACAGGCCTTTATTCTGTAGCGATAGGCCAGCATAGCCTGCTTACAACGCCCTTACAAAGTGCCTGTATGCTCTCGTCTATTGCAAATCGGGGGACTATTCCAAGCCCTCGCATTGTAGACCTTGTTGTGGGTAAAGAGGTGGATGTTCCCAGGGTGCCAGAGCCTCGCACGCTTTTTATGCCCAAAGAGATACAAAAAACGCTCCTAGAAGGTCTAAAGCGCGTTATGGGCCATATTAATGAGGACCGCTCTGGAGCTCTTATGCGCCTAAGAACAAGCCGCCCCGAGCAGTATAAAGCCTTTCAGGAGATGCAGGGCAACCTCATCGGCAAAACAAGTACTGCCGAATCGCAAGAAAAAATAGGGATAGACATAGGTCAGCCCTCCCTCATCTACAACCACACCTGGTTTGGCGGCATCTCCTACCGCAATAACGAACCTGATCTTGTAGTAATCGTTTACCAACGCTACGGCGGCTACGGCCGCGAAGCCGCCCCCATAGCCGCCCAACTAATCAAAAAGTGGCAGGAAATCTCCGCCCAAAACCCAATCTAAAACAAGTCGGGAAAAGAAGATACATCTTCTCCCCCCCCCCAAGCCACAAGCGTCCACCCCTGGTAACTTGTTTTTCACAAAAATTTTCCTTCTCACCATTATATAATTCATTTTTTCTGATGGAAGTGTATG
>JAYRNE010000177.1:0-2735 GCA_041912355.1 Chlamydiales bacterium | reverse complement strand
CTATGAAAAGCTAACCGAAGCTTGCGCAGATGATAATAGTCTTGCCTTTAAGATAGGATGCGTAATAGGACAAGCTGTTTTTAGGGATATTAGCAATAAAGTTCTTATGCTCGTTAACCAAAATGAAAAAGACCTCGAATTTATAGTTACTGGCTCTGATCAGATATGGTCTGTAGATATCAAAGTAGATAAAGTTGTTATTACTGGCAGAACAAGCTACGCAATTAGAGAAGCTCCCAAAATGACCCCTCCAAAAAAGGTCACAAAGAAAAAGCATCAAGCCAACCTACAAAAAGAGGATGCTAACAGAGAAAAAGACCATGGAGCCATAATAGTAAAGCGCGTAATCGAAATCCCCCTCAGCGAACTTACACGAGAAGATGCCGACAAAAACCCTCTTACAAAGGCCAAAGTTGTCGACACCTTCTCCAAAGTAATTCCAAACGCTGCACTCGCAGAAGCCATTCTAGAGCACTTTTAGCCTTGTCTATTGACAACGACACCTTTATCTACCAATAGCGCTCTTTGCAAAGCCTTCAAAGCGCACAAGCCAGAAGGGTTTTAAAGACTTGTCCACGCCATTATTAATCGGTGGGGAATTTTGAAGCTGGTTGACGGTTACATAAAAATACCCATCTCCCCCATACGAGATGCCGTCAGGATAGCTCAGATAGATTACCTCTTCAAGCCCTTCTATTTTGCTATAGGTTTTTGTTTTTGAGTCAATTACACCTATCGCACTATTATTTAAATCTGTAATGTAGATATTGTTATCCTTATCTATAGTTATGCCATCACATACCGGTCGAGCTGCATAAAATTCTACTTTTGCATTGAGCTCGTCTTCGGTAAGAGAGGCGTTCACAAGATCTTTAGCGCGAATTCGCCACAATTTCGTTCCTTGAAGTGCACAGTAATAGACCCACTTATACTCAACGTCAATAGTTATACCATCCAGCCCAAGAAGAGGAAGGCCCGGAGCAACTACTACGCCATTTATTACGATAGGAACATCTTCTCCCTGCGTGCTTTCAACACCAGCAAGCACCCGTCTTGCTTCACCATTTTTCAAGTTTACAACGATCATGGCCGCCTCGCCTCCAAAAAGATCAAGATCAGTGACGTAGGCATAGTCGCGCTTTTGATCAAGCGCAAAATCATCAATAAAACTTGTTGGCGTAATGACATCAGCAGGAAACTCAATTATTTTAAACAATCTATTGTGCTTGATGTCCCAGCCAATGAGTCGCGGCACTATGCCCTCTTCAGGCACACCCATATCAGCAACCCACAATATTCCCTTTTTTGACACCCTAATTCCAATAGCGGAATAAATTCCCGGCGCTCCTGGTGCCACAGGCGGCTGGCTCCACTCTACAGTTGGGTAGGGAATAGAATCGCCATTTACTAACTCTATAAGGTTAAATTCTGGGGCATAAAATGGCTGATTTGTTATAAAGATTCTGCCATCTGTCGAAATAGCCGCATTTCCAGGCGATTGCAAAAAGGCCGCCACCATTTCTAGCGTTCTCTCAGAAGTTGTAGAGGCATGCTCTTTACTCTTGTTATGAGAGTGGTGTTCTCCTCCTGCTAAAAGCGGCTGCTCTACCCCTACAGCCATTGTTAGTAAGGCAACTAAAGCAGGAACGAATAGTATACTGCGCATAAAATAGCATCTCCTTTGTAAAAAACCCTAAAAGTTAACGCTACCTTAATAAAGCCGTTTCCTGCAACAGCCTTTAGACAAAAGCCAAAAAATATATTGTTTGTACGAATGAATCAGAATTTTACGAACTTGAAGGTATTAGAGCACCCTAGCTAAGACTTAGCACAAAGAACCACAGTAACAGGCAATAACTCGTATGAGTATCTCTACATCCACTGGTAGCTGCAGAGATACTCTCATGCCAAAGGTTTCAACAAGAACCTTTTACTTATGTTGTAATGACGCAGCTACACGTTTATAGATTTCATCTGGATCGAGAGCACTAAATTTTTCAAAATTTTCCTTTGGCATAGCGCGAACCATTCTAAAAAACTCTTGCTTTATTTTATCATGGGCAGGAAGATTATCCTTTCCTCGGTTACTCCATTCAATTTTCACCCATAAGCTTGTTATTGCCCGCTCTTTGTCCTTAATTGCATCATATATATGATCAGTCTCAATAACATTGCCCTTTACTGCACGCTTAGCTACATGGTGCACCTTTTTTGCTATAGAGCTAGATAGAGAATGTTCGTATTCAATATTTCCTTCTTTAATAGATGACTTCCCCTTAAGCTCCTTTAAGGCCTTTTGTAGCTGCTTTTCTGAAAAGCCTTGAGGGATCTTACCTGTAACACTAAAGTGAAGCAATGCGCGCTCTGGCTGAGTAAGCACTTTGATGTCAATTCTCCCCTTTCCAAATTCTTTAGGTACAAACAACATCTCACCAACACGTTCTTTATTTTCATCCTTTAGAGCGTACTCCGAGAAAAAACCTTGCGCCTCTTTAAAAAATTCAATTGACATATAGCCTCCTTTTAATCTTCTTGCTTTCTAATATTATTTTACTCCCACAGCCATATTTGTGTAAAATTATTAGTTTAAATATTGCAAGAATCTGATTATAAGGAAGTTACGTATTTAAAATAGGAAAGAAACCAAAGGAAAATGAAGAGAGGCAAGCACGCAAGATTCCCCTTCAACCCTAGGGTTTTTAAGGATGTTGCATACTAGAGCCTTTTGCAAAACG
>JAYRNE010000176.1:0-3934 GCA_041912355.1 Chlamydiales bacterium | reverse complement strand
CCCTTAGGGGCTCTAAAACAGTCGCAAGGGATGGAATGGATATAGACACAAGTTTAAATAAATTTAGAAGGCGAAATTTTAAAAAAATTGACCGCCCAGGCCTAGCCTGGGCTGAAAAGAATTGGCGATTTTCGATTTATGATTTGGCGAATTTTTCACCCCAGACCTGGCGCCCCGACATTAAGGCATCATCTTATGGCTTAAGGCTGTCATAATCCAGATAGAAAAGAGGATGATAGTAAAAATAAGCAACATTGTGGAGATGAAGACGCCGAGGTTCCAGCGAATACCCGTTTCATGCCAGACGTCTAGGAAAAAAAGAAACTGCACCGTTGCCTGGCAGATGGCAAAGGTCAAAATAATGCCAACGGCAGCTCCCCTTGTAAGGTGAAAAACCTCGGGGTAGACAATCACCAAATAGGCTGCAAGGGTAAGAAGAAGCGATGAGATAAACCCAATGGTGCGAATCATAACGGGATTTTTCATAGATGCCCCATGCCGTAGACGATTGTAAAAATAAAGATCCAGACAAAGTCCAAAAAGTGCCAGAAAAGCGCCATACGAAATATTCTCGAGACACTTGATGCCACAAGAGGCCTATAAGCAATCCGAAACATCATCACCACCATCCAGACAAGGCCCCAGAAGATGTGAAAGCCGTGCGTGCCTACAAGGGTGAAGAAGGAGGATAAGGCAGCGCTTCGCTCTGGGCCAGCACCTTCTGATATAAACTTTGCAAATTCCATAACCTCAATCACTAAAAAGCCAACCCCTAAGAAAAAGGTGACTATAAACCAGAGTATCGACGATCTCTTACATCCCTTATGCACCTGAATCATCCCTAAAGAACAGGTAAAGGTACTTACAAGAAGAAGAAGCGTTTCAGCAAGTACAGAAGGCATTTCAAAAAGCTCGCGATGTGTCGGCCCACCATTTGTCGCATTCCTAAGCACGATAAACGTAGCAAAAAGTGCCCCAAAGATAACAAGATCTGTCATTATATAGAGCCAAAAGCCAAAGACTTTTGAGTCATCTTCTTCATGTTCTACATGCTGTATAGCTTCCATACTACCTTCCATGCTCCTTTTCGATCCTCGCAACCTCTTTAGCCGGCAATACATATTCCATATGCTCATCAAATGAAAGAATAATAATGCATGCAACTACAGCAATAAGCCCTAAAAGTATAAGCCAGTAGATATGCCAGACGACCCCAAAAGACATAATGAAGGCAAATATCGATATATAGATTCCCCACGCTGTATTTTTGGGCACATGAAAGTCTTTGTAGTCCTTAGAGGGTTTAATCCCCTCTTTTTTCATAGTCCAAAATTCTTCAGCACTTGTCACTTTTGGAATAATCGCAAAGTTATAAAAGGGCGGAGGTGATGGCGTAGACCATTCTAATGTTCTGCCATTCCATGGATCTCCCGTTGTATCGCGGTTTTTGTTTTGCTCTTTAAAACTCACATAAAGCTGCCTAAGCTGCGTAATAAGGCCAGCTACTAAAAACAAAAAGCCTATAAAGCACGTGATGTAGAGGGGTTGAAATTCTGTTGCTGAAGCATAGTGATCAAGCCTTCTTGCTGCCCCCTTAAATCCCAAAATATAGAGGGGTATAAACGAGAGAAAAAAGCCCACAAACCAGAGCCAAAATGCTCTTTTACCAAGGCGCTCGTCGAGTGTAAAGCCCCAAATTTTTGGGAACCAGTAGTTCATTGCAGCAAAAAATCCAAAAAGGGCAATACCCACTATCATCGTATGAAAGTGAGCCACGAGAAAGAGGCTGTTATGCACCTGAAAGTCTGCTGGCGGCGTTGCCATGAAGAGGCCTGCCATCCCTCCAATCAAAAAGAGCACGCCAAAGCCCATAAAGTAGTACATAGGCGTTTGAAAGATTACCTTACCTCGAGACATCGTGAGTATCCAGTTAAAGACCTGCACGCCAGATGGTATGCCAATAAGGAGCGTGATAAAGCCAAAAAAGGCATTCACATCAGCACCAGCACCCATTGTAAAGAAATGGTGCAGCCACACTAGATAGGAGAGCATAGTAATGAGAATGAGCGCCACCACCATCGAGGTATAGCCTGCAATGCGCTTTTGTGAGAAGGTCTGCACAATTTCTGAAAAAACGCCAAAGGCTGGAATAATGAGAATATAGACCTCAGGATGGCCCCACATCCAAATAAGGTTTGTGTACATCATCTGATTGCCGCCAGAGCCTGTTGTAAAAAAGTGCATGTCAAAAAAGCGGTCAAGCCACAGTAAAAGCGTTGTTGCCGTCAGCACAGGAAAGGCAGAGATTACAAGCACCATACCGCAAAATGAGGCCCACACAAAAAGAGGAAGGCGCATCATCGTCATGCCGGGGGCCTTTCTTTTTATAATTGTAGCTATAAAGTTAATACCTGCAAAAAGACTTCCAAGGCCAGATAGCTGCAAGCTCCATATTAGGTAGTCAACCCCCTGACCGGGATTAAATTCAAGTTCTGAAAAGGGCGCTATAGCAAGCCAGCCGGTGTTCGCAAAATCCCCTCCGATGATAAAGAAAAAGTTGATCATTACCCCTCCAGCTACAGTTAGCCAAAGTCCTAGCGAATTTAGGAAGGGAAAAGCAAGATCTCGCGCACCTATCTGTAAAGGGATAATCCAGTTCATAACGCCAAAGAAAAGACCCATAGTCACAAAAAAGACCATGATGTCGCCATGAGAAGTAAAAATCTGCTGAAAATGGTCCGGCGTAAGGTAGCCTGCAGAATCTACCGCTATTGACTGCTGGAGCCACACCATGCCTGCATCAAGCATACCGCGAGCAAACATAAGGCCAGCAAAGAGGATATACATGGTGCCAATTTTCTTAGGGTCAGTTGATGTAAGCCAGTCATTCCATAGCCAGCCCCAGCGATTTGTCTTTGTAAGGTAGATGCAAATACCCACGATCATGAGAATAATAGATACCGTGCCGCCTATCGTATACCAGACGTGAGGTATTGCTTCACTTGTTAGCTTTCCATAAAGACTTGAGGTCATGATTTAGCTGGCATCTCCATGTATTTCATAACAATTTTTTCAAATAAATCCTTCTCAACAGTACTGTACAAAAGGCGCGCATCGTTTATTGCATGTTGAGTAAGTGCCTCGTAGGTATCCGCTGTAAGCTGTAGCTTAGACCTCTTTGCCTCATTTATAAAGGCCTCAAAATCTGCCTGCGAAGAGGACTTTGCAATAAAGGTCATATCCCCATAGCCTTCGCCATTAATCTCTACAGCCCTTCCTCTATATTCACCTGGCCCATCGGCCATAACATTTAGCTTGTTGACCATGCCCGTCATAGCGTAGAGCTGGCCACTCATTTCGGGCAGCCAAAAGGAGTTCATGGGAGCATGATCGCCTGTAAGCGTAAACTGAACAGGCGTCTTTTCGGGATACTGAACAAAATTTAATGATGCAATATTTTGCTCTGGATAGATAAAGAGCCACTTCCAATCAAGCGCCACAACCTGTATGACGAGGGGCTTTTTCTTGCTGTCAATTGCCACGGGGGGATCAAGATCATGTGCTGCATGCCACATTACTACTGTCATAATAGCAATAACGCATGAGGGAATAATCCAGCATAGAGCTTGAACAGTCTTACTAGAACCATCTTCTATAACACTTGCTCCCTTCACCCGCTTTGCGTTATACCTCCACGCTGTTACAAGTAGCCAAATGAGCGTTGGTATAATGATAACAAGCATCCATCCAGTATTAACGCGTATGATATGAAGTTCTTTTTCTGCAATAATCCCTTTGGGGTGTGTCACAAGGGTGCTCGGACTTAATGCTAGTTCATAGTAAACAGCAAAAAGAGCCAAAAGAAGGGCAAGAGCAATTAAGACAATTTTTAGCATTCTCATATAAAGCGTTACATACTCTTATGTAAGAATTT
>JAYRNE010000175.1:0-2202 GCA_041912355.1 Chlamydiales bacterium | reverse complement strand
CGCCGAGCTAAAAGAAGTGGCTGGGCGAAGCTTACTGTTTTTTTCTTTGCGAACTTTGTATCTTTGCGATCTTTGCGTTTAATCTAGACCGCGTACGTTATCCTTTTCGTCTTTTTTAGTTATTGCCAATATCTTTTACACAACGAAAGCCTAAATTATTCAGGCTTGAATCGGGGCAGGTTTTCATTCGGGCAGTAATTTCATAGCCCTTGCAGTAGCTTGGGTGGCAGAGGAATGAGCCGCCGCGGGTTACCCGCTTTTGGGTATAAGGATCTTCTGGGTCGTAGCTTGTTTCGGGGCCTTTTGGGTTCACTGAAAGGCCGAGCTTTTGCTGGTCCTCGTAGTAGGCTACGTTGTACCAGTCGCTACACCACTGCCATACATTTCCTGCCATGTCGTAGAGACCAAGGGGGTTTGCTGGGTAGGTCTTTACGGCTGTTGTTCCATAGTAGCCATCTTTCTTTAGGCTTTTGTAGGGAAATTCGCCATGCCAGATATTGCATTGAGGGTTTGACTCAGAAAATTCCTCATTTCCCCACACATACATTACGTTATCTCGGCAAGCAATTGCTGCATATTCCCATTCAGCTTCTGTAGGAAGGCGTTTATTTGCCCATTTAGCATAGGCTACAGCGTCATGCCAGGAGATGTGGACTACTGGATGATCATCCTTACCCTCTATAGAGCTTCCTTTCCCTTGCGGCTGTTTCCAGTTGGCGCCAGCTTTCCACTCCCACAAGTTGTGAGAGTTATTAAGGGATGCCTTGCTATCTAGTTGTGGGGGCGTAAAGACGAGCGATGCTGCTACGAGCATGTCAGCCGGTGGGTTAGGTGTGTTAGGTGCAGCTTGAGACATGATTTCTTCAAGCTTTGGAGCTCTTTCAGCTGTAGTTACATAGCCTGTAGCTGTAACAAAGGCCTGAAACTGGCGGTTTGTGACAGGTGTAGCGTCCATCATAAAGCTATCTACGCGTACTTTGTGAGGTGGTTTTTGGTCGCTTTTTGCAGTTGGCTTAGTAGAGCCCATAGTAAACTCGCCACCTGGAATTAGCACCATGCCACTTTCGACAGCGTCAGCACAGCAAGAGGCACTTGCAACAAGTGCTACTAGACAAATGAGGTGATAAATCATGGTGATTTACTTGCTCCACATGGCATTTTAAATACACTTATATCCCACGCAAGAACGGTGATGTCTTGAGGACTTGAGCCTGATCCATTTGTTGTTCGAAGGCTAATAGCTGTATCTTCAGCTACATTTTCTAATATGCCGGTAAGCTGTATCGGAGTGACAATTCCTGGCTGAAGAGACATCATATTGCCAAGTGTAAGTGTGTCACTTGGGTCAAATATGCCGTTACGTACGAGATAGATAGGAACAAGGGGAGTGTTATTAGGATCATTGTTAAGTAGGATAGCTGTGAAGGTTACTGAGTAGTTTCCTGGTTCATAAATCTTAAGCCCTTCAGAGTTTAGCTGGATTTTGCCCTGTTTTGAGCCGCGATCTGCATTTTGTGATAGTAGTACTGTGTCAGGATAGGTTGGGGCATGTAGAGTATACCACTGATCGGGGCTTTGAGCTGCAAATCCAACAACGCCTAAGTGGCAGCGCTCGCAAGGTGCGCTTTTATTTTCTTCTTGCGCCTTTGCTTTTTTCTTTTCGCCACCTGCATAAAGAGATGTGGCAGAAAGAGCTAGTAGGCATACCATCTGAGATATTTTAAAAAGTTTCATACTATTTTCTCACTATATTTGTTTAAAATTTAATCCATAGCATTAGTGGTGATTTAAAACAATGGTACATTTTTGATATCCTTATGGGATGATTACAGCAAGAATAGCCGCCTTTAGAGCACTTGATTCCTATTTCCAGCATGGCACCTTTGTTGCAGATGCGCTTTCTAGCTATAAAAATAGCCTTTCTATACGTGATTTTTCCTTTGCCTACGAAGTGGCATCGGGTGTTGTTCGACAAAAAAAAGCTCTCGACGCTATAGCTGGAACACTTCCTAAGAAGCGAAAAGAAAAAGTACTTCTTCGCATGAGCCTTTACCAACTACTCTTTTTGGATAAGGTGCCCCTCTTTGCTATTTGTGATGAGATGGTAAGCTTAGCAAAGAAGGAGTGCTCAGAACCTTTTGCAAAGTTTCTTAATGCTTATTTGCGAAATCAGGCCCCAAAATGTACTGCAAAAGAGCTTGT
>JAYRNE010000174.1:0-2640 GCA_041912355.1 Chlamydiales bacterium | reverse complement strand
GATGCCTATCATGCTATTCGCTTTGAGCAAATTCATATGCGCTATTGCCCAGAATGGGTATATGATCCTCACGATCCAGAAGAGGCGCAAAATTTGCCCCTTGTTTTGAAGAAAGAGGGCTCACTAGATGTGCTTGGCACCATCCGCATCGATATGCTACCTAATAACGAAGCCTCCTTTCGCTGGATTGCCATTCATCCCGATCACGTAAAACAGGGCTTAGGCACAAAAATGGTTCAGCTTGCTGAAAGCTATGTACGAGGCTGCAAAAGAGGCTGCATTCGCATTCCAGCCACCAGCCAAACCATTACCTTTGCAAGCCGCCTTGGCTTTAAAGAGGAGCCTTGGGCCGATATGCCAAAAGAAGAATGCATGATCGCTGTTGCCAAAAGGTTGTAAAAAACAGCCCCCGTACCTCTTTGACATTATCCTATTTTTGCTGGTAGAATAGCTGCAAACTAAACTACAGGCTATTTTATGCAGGCTCCATCTTCACTTAGCACCTCTCTTTCTGCCACTCAGGTTAGCTGTGCACTTACCCACAATAAGGCTAGCGAACTTTCAGCCTGTTCAAAATGCAGAATTAATGCTGAGAGAATCGCAAATTCGCTTCACATCTGGTTTGCCATGAATGCACTAAGAGAGACCATTTGCCAAACCCGTAAAGTAGACAAGGTTAAGGTATATGACTTTCTCCATGGACACGAGGAGTCTTATCTTTCTGATGAGAACATGTGCCACTTAGACACTCGATATACTAATCAAGCTCTAACCTTTGGCTATGATCCTATAAAAAAATGGCCCTACCTTCTTGTACGCATACTTGATAACCGAGACAATCAAGAAGCGCACTTACCCGTAAATGCTAAGTCATTTATTACGGTTATTATGACGCAAAACAAATCAGATGCAATCCTTACAAAGTGGCGTAAAGACCCTGAAAACCCTAGTTCTTATATGATCGTTCAAACACCAATAGGTGGAAATATTGAAGATCACCTTGTTGCCCTCTTAAATAACAAGTTAGAGTCTAAAAGCGTCCAATAGGGGCTCTTTATTATACCTTAATGTTTAGCTTGTAATTTAATACCCTAACATGCAATAATAATTAATTTAATATAGAGGCACTATGGCAGCACCTGTAGATGTGAGTTTAAAGGGTAAGGAAGAAGAGCTTCAAGCCCCTCCTGCCGTCGGCATTATGAGCCGTATCGGAAATGGCATTTCAAGTGTTGTTGCAAGCGCTGTTGATGGCACAGCACGCCTTGCAGGGCGCTTTATTGTACCGCGCTATCTTACTCACGCAACTACCCCTCAAGAGGCCAAAAAGTTTAAAATTATGGAGACAGCCTGTGGAGGCGTCATCCAGGATATCTCAGAGCATATGACAGCCAAAATTGTTGGCGATAGCGCCGTACTTGATGGTGGTAGGTACGCTATTAAAGAGACCCTAGAGCACCTTATTGGTCATATTTGCGAGGTTTTTATTTCAAAAGGGCTTGAAAACCCTGACAAGCTAAGTCCTGAGGAACTTGCCGACCACTTTCTTGCTTCTATCATCAAGACTATAAAAAAAGAATTTGCAAAAGAGGGCATTGAGCCGCGCCAGCACTTTATTAATATTGCCGATAAAATACTCAAAAAAGCCTTCCCTGACGGCGTTCACGATGCAAAAATACCCGAATACTTGCGAGAGCTTCTAAAAGGGAAAAAACCACCAAAGTCAGGGCTAGTGGTAGCCGCAGCTAAAGAAAAACTTGGCGTAGAAAGCCTTAGCTGGGATACTTTAAAGGTTTATTTAGCCGAAAAGCTTGAAAGTATTTATAATACCTTAACTCTCCAAAATGCCTACGCTGTAACCGAAGAGAACACCCCAGGTATCGATAAGCTACTTAAAACGGTTGTCTCTCACATCGATAATTCGGCTAAAGAATTAACAGACACCCCAATTGAGTTTTCATTTGCCGAAAATTCAAATAAGTTTTTGAACAACATCCTTACACGCCTTTTAAAGGGTAACTTTACACGCCCTCAAGATAAAGAGGTGCTAGATGAAGCCCGAACCTGGCTTTTAAACCACATAGAATCTTCTTTCAGGGCAATATACACCCATATTTTGTGTCCTAAAGACGGCCAAACGCCAGAAGATCGAGCTATAGAGTTCTCTGAACACATCATGAACGAAGCTGTACGGGTGCTTCCAGAGACAAATCGCGAATTTCTTAGTATCGATGCTCTCGATGAAGAGGGCGTTGTCGAATACCTTACTGATTTCAGAGAAGAACAAGAGCTAAAATTTCACCATTTAGCCATTAATACAATTTTAGAAAAAATTGAAGAGGCAACAGACGAAACGAAAGAAGCCACTCTTTTAGAGGCAAAAGCGCTCCTTAAGTCGATACAGGCATTCATTGCAATTGAGGAAATACTCCAACATGAAATAAATCCCAACAAGCTCCAGCAACTATTGCCCTCTTTTATCCCTGCTACCTGGCTTTTAAACGAGTTTTATTCTTGGTTTTCGCCATTCTTCGTTCAAATAGCCAAACAGCTAGATACAATCACTCAAAATGGGGCCGCATCAAAAGACGCACTCGTTCCACACAATGGCCCAGAGTTTGCTGGCTGGATCGACACCTC
>JAYRNE010000173.1:0-4105 GCA_041912355.1 Chlamydiales bacterium | reverse complement strand
GAAATAGATCAGGCTGAAGATTTACCTACATTATTAGCTATCGAAAAAAGGCTCGATGCCCTCTCACAAGAAAAGCTCACTCCAGAACTTGAAAAAGTCCCACAAGCTACCTGCGATGCACTTTTTTATGCTCGAGGAATCCTTTTAGAGAAAAAACCAAAACTTCAAAGTGAGCCTAAACCCTTTGACCCAACTGCCAAGGGCATAATTGCCGTGCGGGGGGGTGGAGCGTGCCTCTTTCGCTCATTTGCAATAGGCCTTGCCTATAACAACGTGCCTTTGGAAAACTCTGATGAGGCAGAAGTAACTGCTGAAAAAAACAATCCTAATCCCGATAGGTCTCACAGCTACCTTCGAAGGCAAATTGCGTCATACATTGAAACGCATCTTGATGATGAAGATATCACATCTGCGATACTCTCGAATGCTTGGGACTATAACGCTCAAGTCGATAGAGCTAAAGATCAAGAGCTTATGTTTCTACCGAACCTTCATGAAAGCGTTCGCCGCAAGGCACAAGACTACATAGAAAAGAAGCATAATACAAAAATTCCAGAAGCTGAAGATATAGGTGAAACACATCGGGCATACATCAAGCGCCTACAACATCCCACCTTCTGGGGCGGAACACTTGAACTTTCAACCCTTGCAAAGGTCTACAACGTAAACCTGCAAGTCTATAACCGTGTAAAAATTGCAGATGAAGCATATGTCATTGAAAAAGGCTTTCACTATCCTGATCAGCCTCTTAAGGACCGTCCCACAATTTGCATCTTATATAACGGACAAGACCACTACGACGCCTACGTCCCCGAATAGTCACATTTCTGTTGCATTCATTTTTTTGTTCCACTAAAAACTGAGCGTGGAAACAAAAAAATGGAGTATCCCATGAAAAAATTATGCATGTTAAGTCTGGCATTCTTGATCACGTGTACAAGTGGCTGGGCAATAGCCGCTCCCAAAAAGGGCGTAGTTCCCTTTAAAGCATTAAGAAAAATCGACTGCAAGATGGAACCTAGGCGGTTAAAAAATAGAACGCCCCATCACATTAAGCTAAGAGATGGCACAAGCGAAAACTGGAGCGGCTATGCTGCAGCAAAAGGCCTTAAAAATCCCCAAGTTGGTGCCGTATCAATGGTATCAGGATCATGGGTTGTGCCTCAGATATCATCTTCAAAAGATGACACCTACTGCTCTATATGGGTAGGAATTGATGGATATGGCTCAGGCTCTGTAGAGCAATTAGGAACAGAACATGACTGGGCAAATGGAAAAGAAGAGCACTACGCATGGTTTGAGATGTACCCAAAGTATCCTAAGGAGATTTCTAACTTTCCAGTAGAGCCAGGTGATCTCATTTCAGCCAGCGTTATCTACCAGGGCAATGACACCTTTAAGCTTTCAATGACAAACCACACAAAGGGTGTGACAACAGAAATTCCTTCAAAACACACCATGTCATCAAGTGCAAAAAGAAGCTCAGCCGAATGGATTGTAGAAGCACCTGCCACAACAGATGGCGTATTGCCACTTGCCCATTTTAGCACCGTGGAACTATCAGACTGTAAAGCCACAATAAACGGCAAAACAGGCAGCCTAAATGATAATACCTGGCAGTCAGAAGTTCTAACCATGCAAACGAAAAAGGGGGGCACGAAAGCCTCTGCCACAACCTTAAGCGACAATGGCAAAGACTTTTCTGTAACCTGGAAACACGAATAAAGAAAGGGCTAAAGGCTAAAAGATAAAGGCTAAAATTACGGTTCACCCTAATAGTCGGCGAACCGTAATTTTAGCCTTTATCTTTTAGCCTTTAGCCTTTTTTTAGCAGCAGCCGCCGCCATGCTTTTTCTGTTCCATGGCTTCGTCGTCGTAGCCGTGGCTGGATCCGCAGCCGCAAGAAGAGCGGACATTCGGGTTCGAAATTTTGAAGCCTGACTGGAGGCCATCTACGTAGTCAATCTCACAGCCCTCAAGACGGCCAAGAGCTTGCTTATAAACGTGGATGTCTACACCGTTTGAGTGATAGACTACATCTTCTGCTGTTGGCTTTTCTGAAAAACCTAAAACATACTCAAAACCACTGCAGCCTGCTGGCTTTTCGTCAAAACGTAGTGCCCAGCCATCTTTACCCTCTTGGCTGCATATACGCAAAAATACCTGAGCAGCATTTGGGGTAAGAGTAACTGTTGTTGGGTCTGATTCTTGAAGAAGTACAGTATTTAATCTATCAAGAAGATCTTTTAAATCCTGTTCTGTCATGCCGTGACGAAGCACGCCTGATTCCACAGTTTCCCATGTTGAAGCAGAACAGCCAACGCAGTTAAGCCCAGAACGGGTAAGTTCTTGCGCAAGTTTTTGTGCCTTAGAGGGAAACTTGGCAAAAATTTCGTTTATTGTCATTTCTCGTGTAATAGAATCTTTCATACAATCTTCCTAAAATGATATTTTTACTAGGCCTTGTTTAATCTTTGCTTGGCAGCACATACGCTCGCGCTTTGTGCCGGATTCGCCAAGAAAGTCAATTTCGGCTTGTGTGGGCTCTGATAGGTTTTCTGCACCCTCTACAACTTCAACAATACAGGTGCCACAAACGCCCTCTGTGCAGGCGAAGGGAACCCCTGCCTCTTCACAGACCTGAGCGATTGAACCATTATCTTCAATTTCAACTTCATCGCCTGTATTTTGAAAAACTAATTTTGCCATAACGTACTATTTTACCTATAATTTGTTAGATCATCAAGTGTTATTTTTTCTTTTTTACTGGACTTTTTGCTACTTCCTTCGGTTTTGCAGGAATTGTCTTTTTCGGTTTTGTTGGCTGTAGCTTTGGAGCTGGTTTGGCAGCAGCTGGTTTTGGCTGTGCCTTTACCGGTTTCTTTTCAGAAACCTCTTTTTCTACTTGAGCTTTTGCAGGTTTTTCTTGCGGAGCCTTTTTATGGGTAAAGCGAATGCCAGCATCCTTAAAGTCAACCCAGATAGGGGAGGTCCAAGCCATATGGCCATCCTCTTGGGTGACACGCATGTAGTAAAATACAAAAGGCTTTTTGTCTTTTAAAGTGATGCAGCAGTCAGCAAGGTTGTCCATGTCATCATAGGTAAAGTCTAGTGATGGTGATTCTGGCGTAAAGGTTTTTAGTACTTTGCCATTACGAATTAGTTCAACTTTTTTAATTGCAGAAGTTCCTGCAACATAACCAGATAGGTGGCGATTTACTGCTAGGCCTGGTTTTAAGGCGCTATCGATTTCACTACCTAATGGATGGCCTGCAAGCTGCAGCCCAACAATAATGCGCTCGCCAGTTGTTGCGTAGCAGTTTCTATTATAAAGTGCTTCAAAGACATTAGAACGAGAGAGGTTTTCAGTATAGACGCCTGTTATGCCAGCTGTATACTGCTCTTGATCGTTTTCAAAAAAGTCAGCATACATTCCGCGATCATCAAGGCCGCCGGCTACAAAGCCAAAGCGCTTACCCTCTAAAAGGGCTTTAAGGCACGAGCCCTCTTGAGCTTCGTTGATACCGCGCTTTGCAGGGCCTTTAATTGGCCTATCATTCCCTTCTTTGACTGTGCATTCTGAGGAGCCCCAGGCATTGTAGATTTCTACAACACGCTCATAGTCGGGGTTAAATTCTTCAAAGTTATAGTCAAAGCCTTTGCCCATAGTAAAGCAAGGAATTGCAATCATCTCTTTTGGGGAAAAGAGCTTATAGATCTTTTTCAGGGCATTTGAACGCTGATCTTTTTTACGCAAAATGGCTTTTTCACCTTTTGCAAAGATTATTTGTCGAACACCCTCAACTTTAGGTTCGCCCACAAACTGCTCGCCAAGTAAGGCAGCAAAGCGCTCTTCTTCGTCAAGTTCTTCTACGCTTTGGGAAATGAGCTTCCACGTTTCGTTCGAAGTCTCTTCAGGGTTTTCAAAAGGGGATACAGCAAAGAAATTGACTGACTTTTCATCACGAAAATGACGAAGGCAGCTTTCGATGTTTTCTGTTGAATCAAAACGCTCCGATTCACCGTGTAACACACCCCAGAAGAGGTTTTTTACATCGTGGCTAAAGCACTTAATTGGGCAGGAGTAGTATTTTTCCTTCGTCTT
>JAYRNE010000172.1:0-3977 GCA_041912355.1 Chlamydiales bacterium | reverse complement strand
GTTTTTAAAACACGCGCTGATAGCCTGATGCTGAAACTAGATGAGCTTCATAAAAAGATCTATGCCGCTTTTCAAACTATTCCTGAAAAGGATCGCTATCTTGTAACCTCTCACGAAGCTTGTAACTATTTTGTTCGTGCCTACCTCGCAACTAAGGAAGAGCAACTAAATGGCTCTTGGACAATACGCGCTATGGCTCCTGAGGGCTTAGCCCCTGACAGTCAGCTGAGCACCGCCGATATTCAAAACCTTGTCGAGCATATCATTACATATAATGTAAAGACGCTCTTTTCAGAATCTAACGTAAGCCGAGATTCATTAAAAAAACTTGCTGATGTATGCTCTAAACATGGCCACACTGTCACTATAGCAAAGGATGTTCTTTATATTGATGCTATGGGGAAGAATAGTTACGTTGAGATGATGGAATATGATGCACGGGTTATCGAGCAAGGATTGAAGAATAGGTAAACGTGTACACTCGTGCCCGTGCCCGATGGGTTGCATAGCGTGCGTTTAGGCAAAGCGTTCGGGCACGAGTGTGAACATACGTTTAGGAAAAAAACAATTGTGGTTAACCAATCGCTATGAAGTCAGCAATAAAAGTATCTAACCTCACTGTCCACTACCATGATTCACCAGTACTATGGGATATTGATTTAGAAATCCCTCAAGGAGCTTTTGTAGGTGTTTTGGGGCCAAATGGCGCTGGCAAGAGTACTCTTTTAAAAGCTATGCTTGGCCTTGTGCCTTCAGTTTCAGGCTCTTGCTGGGTAGATGATAAGCCTCGCAGTAAGATGCAAAAGGATATCGCCTACGTGCCGCAGAAAGAGGCTGTAGACTGGGATTTTCCTATTACTGTGCGTCAGCTTGTCCTAATGGGCTGCTATTCTCGCTGCCACTTTTTACAGCCAATATCAAAAACAGATCATGAATTTTGCGAGCAGTGTCTTGAAAAGGTTGGTATTCAGGAATTTGCCGACAGGCAGATTAGCCAGCTTTCCGGCGGTCAGCAGCAGAGGGCATTTTTGGCAAGAGCCCTTATGCAAAAGGCAAAAATTTATTTACTTGATGAGCCTCTTGCCGGGGTTGACCATACAACTGAAGAAATTATAATAGAGCTTCTTCAGGGGCTAGCTAAAGAGAACAAAACAGTTCTTATGGTGCATCATGACTTAAATCGCGTGGAAGACTACTTTTCCTGGGTGCTTCTCTTAAATGTGCACCTTATTGCCTTGGGACCTACGGCCACAACGTTCACGCGGCAAAATATCCATAAAACCTATGCCAAAAACTTTGCATTACTTGACGAAACCGTTAAACGCTCGCAGAGCTCTTTGCTTGGAATCCAATGATTGAGTACTTTACTGATCCTGTCCTTTTTGCCCCCACCCTAGGCTCTATGCTTATGTGTCTTATAGCTGCTTTTGTGGGCACCTTTAGCATTTTGGAAAAGCGCTCTTTAATAGGTGAAGCACTTTCTCATGCTTCCTATCCAGGCGTTATTTTGAGTCTAGTTGCTATAAAGCTTTTTGTTCCTAGTGAGGGAGTAGGCGAGCTTTTACTGCCGCTTATAGGGGCAGCACTTTCATGCCTTCTTGGAATGTATATAATCTCAAAACTTGTTTCAAAATATCGCGTCCATGCCGATAGCGCGCTCTGCTTTATCATAGCATCGTTTTTTGGAGTGGCTCTTGTTGTGCTTTCAGCCCTTCAAGGAACCTACCCCACGCTTTACAGGGAGCTATCAAGTTACCTTTTTGGGCAGGCAGCTCTTCAAACAACGACGCATCTTTATGTCTATAGCGCACTTGTCGTCAGTACGCTTGGTATCACGATATGCTTTTATAGACCTATTAAGGCAGTGCTTTTTGATAAAAACTATGCTGCGGCTATTGGTATTAATGTTGGCAAGGTTCAGGCCCTTTTACTTGCTATTACTGTTGTTGCAGTAGTTATTGGCATACGCACTCTTGGGGTAGTGCTTATCTCGAGTATGCTCATTTTTCCAGGCGTTACAAGTAGGATGTGGACAAGCCGTCTTGAGTATGTGCTTTTATTTGCCTGCTTAGTTGGGGTGGTTTCGGGGTTTTTTGGCGTCTTTCTTTCACATGAAATGAGTAAAGGAATGGTGACGCTTCCAACAGGTCCGATGATTGTGGTAGTAGGAGCTTTCTTTTTTATTATTTCAAGCCTCTTTTCGCCGAAAAGAGGAATACTTTTTTGTGCGATCAGACGCTGGGGCTTTCTGATACGGTGTCAACAGGAAAATCTTTTAAAATTGCTTTGGAAGGCGAATGTTGGGCCTGTTTCTCGAGCTGATATTGCTAGGCGCTTTCAGGCAAATCCTGTTAGGCTTTCTCTGCTTTTACAGGCGCTTGTAAGAAGAGGGTGGCTTCGACAAAATCAGGATGCTCTTTATGAACTTACTCCCTCTGGCTTATTATGGGGAAGAAAGATCGTTCGCTTACATCGCTTGTGGGAAGTCTACTTAGTAGAATACTGCGGTGTGGGAGTTGACCGCGTGCATCCAAGTGCTGAAGAGATGGAGCATATTATTACACCAGAAATAGAAAAAGCACTAATGCAGCTTCTTGATAACCCGCAACATGACCCCCACAAGCAGCCAATTCCAGAGGTGCCATGAATCCATATTGGGGAACAGATTTTTTTGGTTTTTTTGCGACCCTTGTAAGCCGTTTTTTTCAGTTTGTAACGAAAGGGTCAACACCACTTGCAACTGATGAGCTGCAGCTACTCGTGCTCGTTACACTTTCTATCACTGCAAGCTTTATAGGGACCTTTTTTGTGCTTCGCAAGATGACCATGCTAGCAAATGCCCTTTCTCACACCATTTTGCCCGGTGTAGTTATTGCTTATTTAGCCTATCACTATATGTATACGCCGCAAGGGGAGTATGATTTTAGCCACCTTTTGCCATCAGATTCATTACTTATTTTAGCGGCCCTAGGCTCTGCGTTGGTGACTACTTTTTTAATACACCTCATTGTTACCCATTTACCTGTTGCTGTAGATGCCAGTATCGGCATGGTATTTACACTTTTATTTGCGTTTGGCATTATTTTGGTGACAAGCCTTACAAAAAGTTCCCATATTGGCGCAGAGCTTTTAATGGGCAATGTCGATGCTTTGCACTACGATGATCTTGTACTTATGTTTTGGATACTTATTGTGACTGTGATTGGCATGCTTATCTTTTGGCGAAAGCTTTTTGCTACATCATTTGATCCCCTTTTCGCGAGTATGTGCGGTATGTCCAATACAAAGATGAGCTATTTTCTTATGGGCTTAGTCTCTTTATGCGCTATTGGAGCGTTCCGAGCAGTTGGGGTACTTCTCTTTTTAGCATTTTTGGTAACTCCGCCACTTATTGCAAGGCGCCTTACAAATAGGCTTACCCATATGGTGGCCTTATCCTGTTTGGTAGGGGTTATCGCATCACTTGTGGGTGTCGCACTATCGCGCCATATTCTTTCGTACTACGATGAGGCCTGTTCCACGGCCGGCTTAGTAGTAACAATTTTAGCTATTATGTATGGGTTATCTCTTGCGATTACTAGGCCTTTCTCAACGATAAAAACGATAGAACGATAAGAACGATAGGAAGCTTCGCCTTGCTTGGAGGGTGGGGGCTTTCAAGGTGCGTGATCTATTATAAAAACAGGATCACCAGGATCGGGCAGGATCAAGCTTCGCCCTGCTTGGGAGCTTCTTATGCTAAGCCTCGTGTCATGGGCATTTTTCTACCGAAAAATGCCCAGAGAGCGCATGCCGCTGCCGCGGCAAGAAAGCATTGCCCTGCAACAGTTACTTGTAGGGCGAAGCTTGATCCTGCCCGATCCTGGTGATCCTGTTTATAAAAAGACCTTGCATCTTGCTAGCCTTAGCTTCTAGCAGGGCGGAGCTTTATCGTTTTTATCGTTCTATCGTTTTTATCGTTGAAGGGAGAAAACATT
>JAYRNE010000171.1:0-1747 GCA_041912355.1 Chlamydiales bacterium | reverse complement strand
GGCTTTCTGGGCGGCGCATACCTTTTTTTCTGACTTTATCATTTGGCGAAAGGGGGTAAGAGCAGCGAGAACTTGGCTTTTTTGTCTTTTAAGGGCTTCTTGCTCTTCCTGAGAGCTAATTTGGTTGAATAGGGCGATTATTGTGTCAAAATGGTCCCATTTGGCTGTAAGTGTGCGAGCAAGAGAGGTCATCTCTGACCTACTACTGAAGGCAATTGTACATATTTGCCGCCTTATATCTGACATAATTTCATAAACCTGAAAGAGGCGTTCTTGGTCATCAAAATGGTTTTGTAATTTTCTTTTAATATTAGAGAGATCAACGCTATCTTTCCATGCAGAATAGGAGATAAAGGGCATTGCTGCCCAAAAGGGGCGAAAATAGGTTCCCAGAATGGCTGCAGCTACAAAAAGTGCTACTTTAGTACCTGTTTTGTTGATAGGAAGTGAAAATCGCTGAAGGTTCCTAGTGTGTATCTGAAAGGCCCTTCTGCCTCGTTCGCTATTTGTGAATGGGGTGAGTTGCCAGTCAGATTTTTCAAGTGCCTGTATCATAAAATTCCTATAAACAGCCAAAAAGGCGGCCAGTTTTTAATCTTTTATCTCCTTTTCGATTTTTTTCGCAAAACCATAAAATTCATATTGCGAAAAAATAGTCAAGTTGAGTACGCTCTAAGCTTCATTTTTCTGGGGTGTCGCCAAGTGGTAAGGCAGCGGTTTTTGGTACCGCCATGCGGAGGTTCGAATCCTTCCACCCCAAATTGACTGTGAAAGAGGTGCCTTTTTGAGCGAGTCCGCAGTACTAATAGCCGGCTCATCGCATCCTGAACTTGCTAAAGAGATAAGCAAACAGGTAGGTATACCTCTCTTTCCAGTGTCAATAGCTCGGTTTCCGGATGGTGAAACTCGCGTTCAGCTAAATGGCGATGTTACCGGCAAACAGGTGTTTATCCTTCAGTCGATCGCTAAACAGCCAAACGAACTATTGATTGAAACATTGTTGCTCGTCGATGCTTTAAGAAGAAGCGCGGCAGGCCACATTGTGTTAGTAAGCCCCTACATTGCCTACTCGCGACAAAGCGTGCAAGAAGATGGGGGAGCTTCAGTTGCCGCAAGGCTTTTTGCTGACTTCTTAAAGTTAGCAGGCGTTAACGGCCTCATCACAATGGACCTGCATGCAGAGCTTGTAAAAAGCTTTTACGATTTTCCTGTTGAGCACCTAAGTGCTAGGCAGACGTTTGTAGAAGCTCTAAAAACAGATAAGCAGCTTACGAGCGAAGTAGTTGTTGTTGGGCCAGATCTAGGTAGTAGTAAACTAGTCGCCAAGCTTGCAAGGGAGCTATCAAGCCCCTTAGCACTTATAGATAAAAGGCGAATAGATGCACACCAGGTCACTATGCTCTCCCTTATGGGAGAGGTTAAAAATAAGATCGTTCTTCTCGCTGACGATGTATGTTCTACGGCCGGAACGCTAACGTCAGCAGCTAATGTCTGCCATGGGAAGGGCGCGAAAAGTATTATTGCCGTGGTTTCTCACGGTCTCTTTGTTGAGGAGGCCATCGATCGCCTTGCTGATTCCCCGATTGAACGGGTGTATGTAAGCGACAGCGTAAAGATGGACTCAAGCGTGCTTCAGTGCCCCAAGATACATGTAGTATCAGTTGCAAAACTCTTTGCAAATTCCCTTTTAAGTCAGAAAGAACGTTTTAGAACAAAATAACGGGCTGTTGCAAAACGGTAAACGGAT
>JAYRNE010000170.1:0-3895 GCA_041912355.1 Chlamydiales bacterium | reverse complement strand
TAAAATTTATGGCCCATCAAAGGAATTAGTTGATGCACTCTTTCGACATGAGATAGACGCCCCTCGAAAAGCTGTTTTAGTGCCCTATCCCTCACCACAAGATAAGGCCGTAGGTATTGTAACAGCCGAATTTATGGCAACTTTGCATGAAAATCCGGAACCCTTTTATTCTGTCTTTATTCCTGCAACACCAAATGCCACATCTGGCTATCTTTGCACCTTCCGAAAAGCGGATGTAACCTTGCTCGATCTCACTGCTGATGAGGCTCTTAAATATGTTATGAGCTTCGGGTTTGCAGTAAAAGAATAAAATCGCTATAATCATCGCACATTTTATTGGAGTATTGAAAATGGTACGCTTAAGTAAAAAAACACGAGATCGGGCAGTAAGTCCTCGTAGGACAAAGGCTCCTATGCCTAAAACTGGCCCTAAAAAAGATGCGTTGAGTAAAGGATTTAAAGAGCACGCAAATGCCCTCTCAGGCACGCAGGTAGCGGGTTCTGCCTTTATTCCAAAACTGTAACTGGAGATAAAGTAATATGTCGCGACACCCAAGTTTTGGTAAGTCAAATAAGTCAGTAAAAAAGCGCAATGTTCTCAAGCGTTTTGAGCGTGTAGACACACTCAAAAAGCTTGGCCGCTGGAAAGAAGGTCAGGATTCAAAAGTCACTGGTCTTCCTAAGACTCCAGTTGCTCAATAAGTCGATATCGGGTAACTTCACTACTTTATGGAGAAGCCGTGAAGGTCCTTGTTTCTGATCGACAAAAAGATCTACCTTTAAAACATGAGCGTTATAAGATAGAAGTGATTGCTATGCTTGTCATAGACGCCGAAAGGCGTTTTTGTGATGAGGTAGCAATACACTTAGTAAACGCTCCCACCATCTGTAAGCTTCATAAACAATTTTTTAATGATCCCACTTTAACAGACTGCGTCTCCTTTCCAATGGACAAGGACGTCCAAGCTGGCTTTTGCTATTTAGGTGATGTCTTTGTATGTCCAAAGCAGGCTTTACAATATGCTGATGAGCATTCTGCAGACCCTTATAAAGAGGTGACCCTCTATATCGTTCATGGCCTTTTACATCTTCTAGGTTATGACGATATCGACGCTAAAGATCGCTCTACAATGCGCGCTAGGGAACAAAAGTATATGAAGATGCTAGAAAAAACTGGAAATATCCTATGTCAGAAATAGCCTTAGTTATACTTGTTATCGTTGTTGCTGCCCTCTTCTTTGTTGGCGGCTACTTTGTGGCAAGTCGCCGGCAAAAAATGCATATGAAAAAAGCTACCATGCTAGCAGATCTTATAGATGATCTACAGGAACAAAAGCTACTAAGCCGTCAGGATCAAAAGCTCCTTCAGTCAGTTCTAACCTTTCAGGACCGTATTGTACGCGAGGTTATGGTTCCACGAGTTGACCTTTTTTGCCTTCCAGAAACCTCCACTATTCGTGAAGCGGCAATAGGTATGCAAAAGGAGGGCTATAGCCGTGTTCCCGTATATAAAAACACTCAGGACCATATTGTGGGAGTGCTTATGTACAAGGACATCTTGGCAAAATATATGGAATATGAGTCGCAAGGTAAAGATAAGTCCTTTTTAGATGAAACGATTGAGGATCTTGCGAAAAATGTGCTCTACACTCCTGAGACGAAAAAAATCTCCCTTCTCTTGCAAGAATTTTGCAAAAAGCAGATGCACCTTGCAGTTGTTGTAGATGAGTATGGCGGCACTGCCGGCGTAATCACCATCGAAGACATCCTAGAAGAAATTGTTGGCGAAATTGCCGATGAGTATGATGAAGCAGAGGTTCTTGTCATGCCTTCAGGTAAAGGCAGCTGGATAGTTGATGGCCGCATGAAACTTTTAGACCTCTGTGAAGAGACAGGCATCAAAATCCCCTCTGAAGGTGATTATGACACTATGGCAGGTTATATCTTTTTCCGCCTTGGCACAATCCCCAAAAAGGGTGTCGTGCTGCACCATGATGACTTTGACATAGAAATACTAAATTCTGGCGATCGCTTTGTAGAAAAGGTAAAAATTACGCCTATTGGTAAGGGTGCAAGCTCATGACATTTCTTGTTGTAGCTATAACAGGAATTCTTATTCTCGCCTTTCTTTACTGGCAACGCGCAAAGCAAAATTCAAATGACACCCTCGCCAAAGAGCTAATTAAACAGGCTGAAGCTAAAGCTTCAATGATTGTAGAGCAGGCAAAACTTGATGCAAAAAAAATTGCGCAACATGCAGGCGATAGTGCTTTAAGCCTCAGTCAAAAAGAGGAGCAGCTTGAGCGTGATAGACATAAGCTAAAAGCTCAAGCCCAAGAGCTAGAAAGAAAAGAAAGGGCCCTACAAGAGCGCGAAAAGAAGCTGCAAGAAGACCTTGCACGTCACGCCTCACAGCTTAACTTAACCCTTGAGGATGCCCGCAAGCAGATTATGAAGCAGGCAGAATCTGACACGGAAGTGGCTATCCAGCGCCTCTACCTCCAAAAGCGGCAAGCTTGCGAAGAAAAGGTAGAAGAATATGCCTGTTCATTAGTAGTTGCAGCCCTATCACGCCTCCCCTACAAGCCCCTGTCAGATGCTAGTATAAGCGAAGTTTTGCTGCCTAGCGAAGAGCTAAAGGCCAAAATTATTGGCCGTGAAGGCAAAAACATAAAGGCCTTCCAGCAGCTTACAGGTGTAACTTTAGTTATCGATGAAACGCCCGAAATCATCACACTTTCATCCTTTGATCGCGAAAGGCGAGAAGTCGCGAAAATTGCCCTAGAAGCTCTTATTAAAGATGGGCGCATCACTACAGTCCGTATCGAAGAAGAGGTGCAACTAGCAACGAAGGTGCTTGACAAACACCTAATACAGTATGGTCAAGAAGCAGCAGACTACCTTCACCTCTATAACCTCCATCCCACGCTGCTTATGCACCTTGGCCGCCTAAAACTACGTTCAAGCTTTGGCCAAAACCTCCTTGAGCATTCTATAGAAGTTGCCCGAATTATGGGGCTACTAGCTGCCGAGCTAAAGCTTAATATCTCAAAAGCCACCCGCATGGGCCTCCTTCATGACATTGGCAAGGCAGTAACATCCGACACTCCCCTCTCTCATGCCCTTGCAGGCTATAGGCTTTTACTGGACTCTTCTGAATCTGAAGAAATTGCAAACGGCGTTGGCTGCCACCACGATGAAATGCCAGCAAGCACAGTGGAAGCTGCTCTTGTAAAGTATGCTGACTACCTTTCAGGCGCAAGACGAGGTGTCCGCGCTGAAAATAGCGAAAGCTTTTTTAAGCGCCTTATAGACTTTGAAGCTGTAGCCAAAGGCTTTCCGGGCGTAAAAAGTGCTTTTTCGCTCTCTTCCGGCCGCGAACTTCAGGTCTTTGTCCGCCCCGAAGTAGTCGATGACACCCAAGCCTTACTCCTAGCCAAACAAATCGCCCAAAAAATCCAGCCTCTCTCCCCTACCCACCGCATTCAAATTACCGTTCTTCGAGAGACCAAGGTTGTTGAATATACCCAGTAACTTACGTTGTGGTTTATAGCGACAGACGTGAGCTATTAGCCTTTATTGTAACTCTCCTTATTATCTTTAAATAAAAATTTTAGTTTGTTACCATTAAGAGAGAGGGAGTAATCGATTATGTCCAGCCAAATTGACAAGTTTTTGCTAGGGGCTCATGACCTTAAGGAGCTAAGAGTAAATCGAAAGGGTGAGCTTGAAAAAATTAGCAGGTGGAACCTTTTTGGCCGCATTGCTCGCTGCTGGAATTCGGAAAAAAAAGATATAAAGGTGGTGGAAAAAATAGGAAAAATTCTTCAGATTCAAAATATTGTGGGGATAAAAGGGCGAGATATATCGTTCACTCCAGACTCGCTAACTGCTG
>JAYRNE010000169.1:0-1726 GCA_041912355.1 Chlamydiales bacterium | reverse complement strand
ATTTACAAGATCTTCCATGGCGTACGTCATCTGGTCGTAAGGCTTAAAGAAGAATGAAAGGTCTTCAGGATTTTCAAATACACCCGCATAGGCACGCTCAAAGCCAATTACCTTATTTTTCAGGGAATCGAGATTAGTGTAGGTATCATGTACACGCATAATCACAACAGGGCCAAAGCTAAAAAGAGGGTCTGAAAGCTGGTAGAGTTTTGGATTTTGTAGGTTTACATCCACAATTCCAACGGCAGCGTCTGCTCCCGGCATCTCTAATAGATCGGTAGTTTTAGCGTGCTCTACGGTATTAATCTTGAGCCTAAAGCCCTTATCGCGGGCAATTTCATACAAGATGTCATCTTCAAAGCCCTGAATGCTTGTCTCTTTCCCCTGAAGGTTCATACCCTCAATGGCGCTTGCTCGAAAAATCGTATAGAACTTCTTATTAGATTTTTTCCAAAAGCAGCCTGTACACAGGCCTAAGGCGACAAGCAAAATACCCAACAAACTCGCAATTTTTTTCATGCACATAAATATCTCTCTTGCTCTATCCTACAGGGCAATTCAACTTTTACGCAACATGATATGATATGCTAAAAAAAGAAAAAGATGGTATTACTTGGTATGAATTTGAAAAACTGCAGCCTTTTTGCACCTTACATCATGCTCTTTTTACCCGCAATGGAGGTGTAAGCAGCGGAGCCTTTAGCAGCCTTAACTTCAGCACCTATGTAGGTGATGAGGCAAGCTCTGTTGCAGAAAATCTTGCTCGAGCAAAGAGAAGCATTACCCTTAACGTACCCGTAGCCATGAGCAAGCAGGTGCATGGGGTAGATATATGCTCACTTACAGCACCACTTAAGAGCGATCTTTATAATTCAGGATTTGATGCCTTTACCACAAACCAACATGCCATTGCCCTCGGTATACAGCATGCTGACTGCCAGGCTGCCATTTTTTTTGACCCAAAAAAGAATGCAATAGCCTGTGCGCACGCGGGCTGGCGCGGTAGCTGCCAGAATATCTACAAAGAAACAATTCTCCGTATGAAGGAGCGTTATGGGTCAATGCCAGAGGATCTTATCGTCTGCATCTCGCCAAGTCTTGGACCTGAGAAGGCAGAGTTCATTCACTATGAGCAAGAGCTGCCTAAAGAGTTTTGGCCCTTCAAAGACAAAAATAACTACTTTAATTTCTGGGAAATCAGCCAGTGGCAGCTACAAGAGCAGGGAATACTGCCAAAAAACATAGAAGTAGCTGGCCTTTGCACCTATTCAGATAGCGCACATTTTTTTTCTCATCGCCGGGATAAAGTGACTGGAAGGCACCTAACCGTCGTCTGGCTAGAAAACTCGTAATTCAAAGAGCCTTTTGTAAAAGGCTCTTTGAAATTCTAGTTAGACTCTTCAGCATCATCAATTATAATAATGCCTTCTTCCTCTTCTGGTTCTTCGCCCCATTTGCCACTTGTTGTAGAGGGTGAGCGAGAATTCATCCAAGTCAAGGGCTCTCTATACAAACTTTTAAGAACAGGATCATGCGCCTCTTCTTCCTTCCCTATTGCTTCATCTGTGTCTACTTCAGAGTGCTCGATAACAATAGTTGGAGCGCTTGCATTTACCTCTGCTAGTTCGGGCTTGGCATCTGATGCTGGTGAAGATGAAAGAACACGCTGCCACCAGGACTCGGGAGTTTCAGTATCTGGGACGAGAGCTGGAGTGCACTCCTCGGT
>JAYRNE010000168.1:0-5048 GCA_041912355.1 Chlamydiales bacterium | reverse complement strand
TCCCTTTCAGCCTCGTCTAGTGATGTTTCTGTAGTAGAAACGGTTGCTGATGTTGTTTATACTCTTTTACACGATAAGCCATTTGGAGATGCAAGCGAATCTTTAGCGTTACTCCTAAGCAACTTTTTTTTACGAAGCGCGAATAGGGCCTTTATGGTATTTACGGCGAAGGATGTTAACGAAGTGCGTGAAGCGGCAAGTGGTGATAAAAAAAATGTACTCCTTTGGATGGCAAATCACTATCGCGATGCTGTTCTTCATTTAGGGAAAATCTATCACAAAGATCCAGCCTCAAATAATGAAAATACCTCCTACACCGATCCCCAAACGCAAAGGCGTCTTATCATCCAGTGGCAAGACCTTGTAAAAGCAGAACTTGGCTGGCAATAGACCCCTTGACATTTTTTTTTAAGGCTGTTACGAAGCTGTTAATTGTCAAAAGGGGTTTTATATGTTTCGAAAAGGGGTGTTGTTCTCACTTTGCTCTTTATTTACTCTGCTTTTGTTTGCAGCTAGTAAGGAGGATGCTGGATCTCCAAGTGGAACAGAATCAATAAAAGAAGCCGTACTTCCGCCACCGGCTGCCCCTTTTGGTGGTACAATAAACGTAAATGCAGCTGAATCTAAACCTTGGTGGGCACCTCGCATCGTTCCTCCCAAGGGAGCTCCCAATGTTTTACTTATTATGACCGATGATGTCGGGTTTGGCGCTCCATCTACCTTTGGCGGAGTGATTCCTACCCCAGCTCTTGATAGAATTGCAAATAATGGTCTTCGCTACACGCGGTTTCACTCTACTGCCCTTTGCTCTCCAACACGTGCCGCTCTCATAACAGGATGTAATCACCACAGTGTCGGGTTTGGAGTCATTTCCGAGCAGTCTACTGGTTTTCCTGGCTACAACAGCATTATAGGCAAAGATTCTGCAACAATTGGTGAGATACTAAAGCAAAATGGCTATGCCACATCATGGTTTGGAAAGGATCATAATACTCCTGCGTTCCAAGCAAGTCAGGTTGGCCCCTTTGATCACTGGCCAACGGGGTTGGGGTTTGAATATTTTTATGGGTTTGTAGGTGGCGACACAAGTCAGTGGGAGCCAAATCTCTTTCGCAACACAACGCCAATTTATCCCTATGTGGGCAATCCAAAATGGAATCTTACTACAGCAATGGCTGATGATGCTATCAATCACATGAATATGCTGAATGCGATTGATCCTGAAAAGCCCTTCTTTGTCTATTACGTTCCTGGCGGTACACATGCTCCACATCACCCAACGCCCGAGTGGATTGAGAAATTCAAGGGCAAGTTTGACATGGGGTGGAATGCTCTTCGCGACCAGATTTTTGCAAACCAAAAGAGGCTTGGTGTAATACCTGAAAATGCCGAGCTTACTGCCTGGCCAGATGATCTCATAAGAAGTTGGGATAAGCTCTCAGCTGATGAAAAAAAGATGTTTGCGCGTCAGGCAGAAGTCTATGCTGCCTATCTTGCCTACACAGACCATGAAATTGGCCGGGTTATTCAGGCAGTAGAGGACATGGGTAAGCTTAACAACACCCTCATCATCTATATTAGCGGGGATAATGGTTCAAGTGCCGAAGGCTCGTTGGTGGGAACTCCTAATGAGGTGGCGGCATTTAATGGGGTGAATGTGCCTGTTGAAGTTCAGCTAAAGGATTTTTACGATGTATGGGGCTCTGATAGGACCTATCCACACATGTCTGTAGCGTGGTCATGGGCATTTGATACTCCATACAAATGGACAAAGCAGATAGCTTCTCACTTTGGAGGAACGCGTCAGGGTATGTGTATTTCTTGGCCGGGTCATATTACTGATGTGGGAGGAATTCGTAACCAGTTTCACCATGTTATCGATATTGTGCCGACGATTCTTGAAGCGACAAAGATCCAAGCGCCAACAATGGTTAATGGCGTGCCGCAAAAGCCCATAGAGGGTGTTAGCATGCTCTATACGCTTGATGAAGCAAATCGCAACGCTCCATCGCGTCATAAAACGCAGTACTTTGAGATGATGGGCGATAGAGCTATTTATCATGATGGATGGATGGCCTGCACAACGCCTCTTCGTGCTCCATGGGATCTTACTGGCCCTACAACCCAAGATCCAGCAAATGGCTACAAGTGGGAGCTATACAATGTGAATAGCGACTGGACACAAGCCCATGATATAAGCGCACAAAACCCTGAAAAACTCAAAGAGCTTCAAGAGCTTCTTTGGGTAGAATGTGCAAAATATCAGGTGCTAACGCATGATGCCTCAGTAGCAGCAAGACTTATTGCCCCTCGGCCAAATCTTACTGCGGGTCGTTTTGACTTTACCTATACGTCGCCCATTACCGGCATACCACTTGGCGATGCCCCAAGCCTACTCAATACTTCCTATGTGATTACTGCAGAAATTGAAGTGCCACAAGAGGGGGCTGAGGGAATGATCGCTACGCAGGGAGGCCGCTTTGCAGGCTGGGGCTTTTATCTTCTTAAGGGAAAACCTGTGTTTGTCTGGAATTTAGTAGATCTTGAGCGCGTGCGCTGGGAAGCTCCAAATGTCTTAACTCCAGGTAAGCATACAATTAGCTTTGACTTTACCTACGATGGCCGAGGTATCGGAACTCTTGCCTTCAATAGCTTTAGCGGTATTGGCCAAGGTGGAACAGGCAAGCTCATTGTCGATGGGGAGGTTGTTATGACTAAGAAGATGGAAAGGACATTGCCCCTTATTTTGCAGTGGGACGAAACTTTTGATATAGGCTCTGACACGGGGACAAGTGTAGATGATAAAGACTACCAAATTCCATTTGCCTTTACGGGTAAGCTTCACAAAGTGAATATGAAGATTACCCCTCCAGTACTATCGGAAGCAGAAAAGCAGCTTTTAGAGAAAGAGGGTCAGCGTAACAATAGAGCAAGTGAATAGCTAGCCTAGTTATAGGCGAGGCCCCCTTTCGGCCTCTTTCTCCTGTAATAATTTAACGGTTTGAGAGCTATTCTCGGCTAGCTCTGCAAAATCAAGAACGGTCTTGATGCCGTTACCATCCTTAATTGCCGCATTTACATTTGCTCCTGCTTCTATAAGGGCCTGGATAATTTCAAGGCCTTGGTCGTCTTTTTTGCTAGCAGCTTTGATAAGTGGTGTTTGGGTCTTCCCTATATAAAACTTTGGCGGGTTCTTTTCTGTATTAGTCGAATCTATCCCATAGTTTACATTAGCTCCAGCAGCTATAAGCCTTTTAACATCATCGACCGACCCTATTTCAGCAGCTTTTAAGAGCGCGTTATCAAGGGCATCTTGGGTGCTAATATCGGTTATGCCTAGATTTTTCATTGTTTTCTGGTATTCGTCTGATCTTGTTTTATATTGTTCTTTAGTTTTTGTTTGGAATAGCGTTGTAACGCGTTCGGTTGTGTCGATAGTGCGTACTTTTTGTTCTACTATGCTCTTCGCAGCGGGGCCTTTGCCGAAGATTGCCTGTATTTTTTCAAAGAAGCTTAGTTTTCGCATCTTCAGTACATCGCCCGTGTTCGTTTTTTCAACAACAAGGCGGGTTTGTCCCCATTTGGATTTGCCCTGGAGTAGCTCTTTTTCATGGATTGTTATATATTTATTAAGATGCTCGGGCTGTTCAATGAGCATGATAATGCCCCCTCTTTTGTAGTGCTATACCCTCATTATATTATAAAGATTATTTTATTTCAAGTTTTTATATACACGATATAGTGTCAAAGATTAGCTTTAACAAGCTCTTCAACTGATGCGACATAAGGCTCTTCGGTGCTGCTCCATGTTACTGAATATCCAAGATAATTTGCATATTTATCGATAGTAGCCATGCCTACCGAGGAGTACATGTTCATATTACTTGCGTTGTTTCTAACATAATTTTGATGCATTCTTTTGCCAGTGCGAGCGAATTCTACAAAATAATTTAACAAATCAACGACTTGGGTGTTTTTAAAATCTTGAGAACGATCTCCACACCATCCACTCATATGTCCACTCTTTGTCAATGCGGCTACAACAGCTTCTGCCACTGTAACCATATCTTCAGTTGCTTCTATTGGTCTTGAAACGGGATTTGGATAAAAGCCATTGACTGGGCCCGTCAGTAGATAATTAACATACAGTTGTGGGATGCTCATATTTTTCTCCTTTGATCGGAAGTTTTTGATATCAGAACAGGAAAATTATCGCAAGGTTTTTAGAAAGGGCGGTTGCCATATTACCGCCCTTTACGATTCAGAATTTAGTTGGCAGCTAATTTCCATACTTCCTTAAGACATGGCTCGAACATGGCGTCCCACTGTTTGCGGTTTGCGCGGGGAAATTGGCTTTTAAACTCTTGTTGGAATGTTTCAACATCATGTCGTAGTGCTTGAGCCATGGATTTTGCCGTAGGTTTTGGTGCGCTTGCATCAAAACTTGCAGCTAGTAGTGCAAGTGGATAGAGGTCTGCGTACTCTTCTGGTTTTTTTCGGGTATTCATAAGTTTGGGAATTGCTTCTGCCATACGCTCTTGGCCAATTACTTCTTCCTTTACATCGGAGAGAATTACTTCGAGCATCCGTTCAAATATTGGCACTAATTTTTTAATGTCTTTAGCGCTTTTGTCAGGATAGAGGAGAGCAAGTGCCTTTCCTAAAAGCATGGAGCGGTTACTGTTTTCTTTTTCGCTGTAAAGGTCATATAAAAGCTTGGTTAATTTGCTAATCATCTCCTCAGGTGTGCGAGGTGGCTGATTAGAAAGTGCTTCTAGAGCCTTCTCATATTCAACTTCCTTTGGAGTTTGGATCTTTTTATCAATTGCTTGAGCTAACGTTCCTGCTCTATTTGCCTCTTCTACTTCTTTTAAATGAAGGCCAAGTTGTGCAAGTTCATCAACTTTAATCGATACATCAATTGTTTTTTTGCTTTTTATATCGGTAAGCGTAATGGTGACAGAGCCTTCAGCTGCTTTTTGTCGGTGTTTAATTTCTTTTGCAGAAAGTTCGATAATGCGTCCATCGGCTGCGTTAGTAAAAGAAAC
>JAYRNE010000167.1:0-7091 GCA_041912355.1 Chlamydiales bacterium | reverse complement strand
GCTTTTCATTCTCAGAATCCTGCTTTTTTCCCTTTTGTAAGCCGCTATCAAAGGTAGTTGACACTTCTAAAAGATAGGCTAAAGGGTCATTTGGTAGCATAGTTTACCTCCACAACCAATTTATAATCGCATTTCTTTCTTCCTCATCTATACCTTCTGTTGGTAAATCTGTCGGTTTTAAAGCAGTAACATCAATAACATTTTCAAATTCGTTTTTAAAGTTATTATTAAGAAGCAAGATTTTTAAAGCTTCCGTGGCTTGCTCGTTACTTAGCTGAACATTTGCTTTTCTCCATTCATTAAGCTTAGTGAAGAATGCTTTTTGACTATCCATGCCCTTTTGGCTTACCCATCCATACAATTTTTTAGTTTTGGGATTTGTTGCTAATTTTCTAAAGTTTGTAAGTACCTTATCTAGATTAACTAAAGCTTTTGGTTCGGGGGCAGCTGCTGGAGCGGGTGGTGGCGCTTCTGCTGGAGCGGGAACCTCGGCAGCTGGAGCTTGTGGGGCAGGTTCTATCGCTTGATGCGCTTCACTTACAGCCGCCACAACATTATTGCTCGGTGGGGCTTGAGTTTTAGTTCTTCCCCAAATTTTGCCTATAATCCAATTTCCAATCGATTCGAGAGCCACACCAACACCACCTTCCTCTGGGGGCTCAGCAGCTACTCTTTCAGCCTCGGCGCGTTCTCTCATAAGCTCTTTTACTAATTCGGTTTGGGTCCATGGTTTTACGGGTTGGTTAAGAGGCTGGTTAGTCTCTGTAGCAATTAAAAGGCCGAGACTTTCATAGTTTCTGTCACCTTCTGTAACATAGCGGCCGGGAATTCTTCTTGTGGAAAACGTTGTGCTAATTCCTTGTCGTTCTATAGTGTATTGACCAAGATCTCCTGTTGGGCTTATAACGTAGGCAAGGGGTTCGTGTGGAAGTATGCTTAAGGCAGAAACCTGGTATTCAGCGTTTGCGAAGCCTGGATTTTGCTCAACTTGTCGCTCACATTCTCTTGCCCGTATACTGTCAGTTTGAGTATTTTTTGTAGCGTTAAACTTGTTTTTTAGATCATCTAGGTTAGCGAGGGGATTGGCGGGCTCGTTATCAAGGATGATTTGGCCGAGCGGATTAATGGTGAAGTCGTGTAGTTCTATAATGGGTTCATCTTCAAATCCAGTGCATACCCCTAGCACAAACTTTCCTGTGTTTCCAAGTTCACCAAGAGCCCATATACCGCGCGTTTCTTCCTCATTAATTGGAAAAAATTGGGCAAGTTCTTGGACGTGAGTTTTAAGCTCCTCTTTTCTTTGAACCTTAATATATTCTGTTGAAGATCGTAGTTGCTCTGGCGTTGTCCTCGCTAAAAGCAAAGAGATTTTTTTATCAAGGTCAACACCTTCGGGTAGAGGTGTATCCCAGCGCAATTCTACTTGTTCAATTCCGCGGCTATCTCCAAAGTAGTGCATGTAGACATGAGGGATGCCCTCTTTTTCTTTTACTGTAACAGCATAGGCACCTTTTAACAGTTCATCACGAAGCTCGTCAGTATTATTGATAAGAGAGCGTATGTCTTCTTCGATATTGTTGCCATCATAGACGTAGTATGTTTTTTTGAGTTTTTCAACGTTCGCAAACTCTTTTTGTGCGGTAAGGTTATGTCTTATATCTTTAGCAGGTGTTCTGTTATCCAAATCTGTCAAGGAAATGCTATCACCAAGTTTAGAAACGAGACATTCTTTATCTTGTATCGAGCCATTTATTCCCGAATGCGAAACCATCTTTACCTTATCGCCCTCTTGATACAAAAGGCCATAATTCGCTGCAATGTCGAGTGACTTTGCTTGTTGAATAAGCATATGTGCCTCTTCTTTTGACGCACACCAGCTTTGCGGATATTTTGCTTGAATTTCAGCGATTGCTACATTCAATTTTGGCGCTTCTCTAGTAGGTTGTGGTGGCTTGATTGCTTCTGGAAGAGATGTGAGTCCCTGCTTTGTTATACATTCAGTAAAGTTAGCATATGTAGTTTCTCCTTGGCGGATTACTCCACCGGGGAGCACTTTAAGTTCTGCTTCAAGTTCAAATTTGCCTGATTGCGTGCGGTCTGGGTGAGCCAATAGCTTAAAAATGTTGCTATTCTCAGTGCTAAGCAGTACAAAGGGTGAAGCTGTTGCTACAGGCAGCATAGCTTCATAGATCTTTATAGGCGAATTGTCGTTGATACCGCTTGTTGAGTCCTTAACAATTTGTTGCAGTGCTTCGGTGGCGCGTGTTTGCTTGTCTATTGCCTCTTTTTCAAGAGGAGCAGCTGTTTCTATATCTTCTTGAGTGATGAGATATTTTCTTGGATCAAGTAGTGGAAACTTTATTTCTCCCCAAATATATTTCCAGATATAATTCACAAAAGAGGCGAATCCATGTACGTGATTGCGAAATACGGCTTTTTTTACAAATTTATTATATTTTTCTACTAATTCTTTTTCATTTTTATTAAATTGTGTTGGTTTTTTAATAAACTGCACTTCTGCAATGTTATCAATTTTTCTAGATGTATTAAAAGCTAAATTGTTTAACTGATTGGTTTGATCATCAACATCGAATATTGCCCCCCGATCTTTCTTCTGGCAGTACTCTTCCAGGTTCTTAGTATACTGCGTCAGCGTTTGATTAAAGGTGACGAATGAGGGTTCATGTATACACATAGTCATCTCCTATAGAGCAGTAAGGAATATATCCCCTAAACCTATTTATACTCCTGAAATGGAATAAATTCAATTAAATAGTTTATAAATTGCCAGGGTATTTTTAGGCCTTTTGCGACCTTCTAGTATTCATCAAAGTGCTTATTATCAAGCGCTTACATAGAATGTGCTGCGGCAACGCGCCAACCACGCCTTTTAAAGATAAGCTGCCTCTTTTCTCCAAGCCTATAGCCCGCCCGGGCTATAAGGCACTACTTCAATGAGGGGGTCTCTTTCTCCTATTTTCCCTACACGCGTACTCCAAATAAAATCCAAGAGATAGCCAAAGTACGTTGCAGCAAGGTGCTATTGAGGTGGAGATTGAGCTCCGAACAGTGGTGACTGGGGTAAGTAGGGTCTAGCTTGATTCCAAGCGAAGTTTACTCCCTCGGCAACGGCATATAACTTTGCTGCGTAAAATGCGGCTTCGATTGGATCTCCTGTTAGAGCTACACTAGCGAGTTGTGGTAGATTGTACATTGCGATACCAATAAGTGGTCCACGAATAGTCCTTGCCCGATTAACAACTGCACTGCCTCCGCGCATAAGTGGTCTGCCAATTGGCTTTACAATATTATCGAAGGCCCAAGTGGCATATCTTTTGGCTTTGCCCACTGTTTTTTTTATGCCTGTCCCGAATTTTGCTTCATCCATTTTTATCGTTCTTTCTTTCATTTGTATTGCACTAGGCGGAGGTGGTACAGGTTTTTTTTCTCGAGCTTTTTTACCTTTAATAGGATAGTTGCCGCGAATTGCATCTATTCTTCCGGTAAGGTCGAAAAAGCCTTCAGCCATGGCGATTTTATGTATTTTTGTTAAATTAGCTTTGTCGGTGGGTGTTAATCCATTTTTAGATTCTAGTTTTGCGATTCTTTCGCTTAACGCATCGTGCTGTTTTTGAGCTTGGTCAACTGTAGCCTTTTTTGGGGGCTGAGGGGCTTGTGGCTCTTCAGCTTCTTTTCTTCCGCGCTTCTTTCTTGTACCCCTGACCTTTGCGGGCTCTACTGGTTTTTGAGTTTTTGGTGCAAGTGCTTGGCTAAAGGCATCGTCTACCTTTTCCACACTTCCTGGTGACTCATCGACCGCAGCTTTTTTAAGTGGCTGGGGAGCTTTTGGAACATCCGCCTCAACTTCTTCTCTTTCACGCTTTCTTGCGGCTTGAATAGGCTGAGCACCTTCCAAAAGTTTTTCTACTAGACTGGCATCAGAATTAATGTGGGTCCTGAAAGCTTCTTCAGTTAAAGGCATGCGATATTTAACTAAAAATTCGTTTATTTTATTTGCTAGATCCTTGTTGCTGAGTATTTTGGCCTCTTCATAGCATTTACGTAGTTCTATATTAAAAGTAAGAGACCTCTCCTTTGCAGTGCTTACTTTGGTAAAGACTCTTGAAAGGTGCTGTACGCATTCAAGGTACTGTGCAGCTTCTTGTCTATGATGAGGAATCACAGAACCGCCACCTGATATTGAAAATTGTTGTTCCATAGCTAGTTAACTCCTTGTATTGGATTTGCATTACCTTGTATTGGAGGAACTTGGTCTACTTGCCCTGCTACGGCTTGCTGAGCTGCATTTAAAGCCTGAGTTCCGTAGGGTAAGGGCACATTTACAGGTCTAGAGAGGCCTCTTTTTGCGCTTTCAACAACTTTCCATGTCGTATCTTTCCAGCTTTGGGGTATCCACGGGCTGGGGGCTTCTTGTGGGGTTTCCGTTTGAGGAGTTAGAACCGTTGGAATAGCTGTAGGTGCCGCTTGTGGTTCCGGCATTCCAGTGATAGGGGATTGCTGAGCTTCTGCTGCAGGTGTTGTCAGGTTACTAAAAGGCTCTATAATGGTTGGTGGTCTTAGTGGTGAAGTGGGCTGGAGGTTAATTTGCATGGCACTTGGTTCTACTTGAGTGGGGTGAGCTACCGGGGAGGGTGGGGTAAGATTTGGGTTAGTTGAAATGCCTGGTGCTGCAGAACGAGTGTCTATAAAGAGCGCCCCTTCGCCTTCTACAGGCTGTGGCTCGATAACTGGCGTAGTAGTTGTTTGCAGGGAGGGCTCTTCAGTTGGGAGGCAGACGGGTTCTTCAGTTGCTGCTAGTGGCCTAGGTGGGTAAATTGTTTTTACGGTATAGGCCATAGCATTATAGGTATAGGGAACCCCATATCGCATGAGGAGTATGCCGGATACGTTTGCAATAATTGGTTTTACTAATGGCGTAATTATGGTTTCGCCAAGGAACTTGTCAACAATCTTGTCAGTGATTGGTTTCACCACAAAGTGAGTAACGATAGGCGTTGCAACCATAAGCCCAAGGTCACTAACCATGCCTGCAAAGCTTCCGCCATTGAATAGAAATGTAGCAATGGAATTGACAACGGTTAGAGTAACGAGCTGATTAGATGGGTGAATTGCGTATTTTGCAAATGCAGATATAACGTTGCCAGCCTGTGTGGGCACATTTGAGAAAGTGCCGTAGTAGTTGTTGTTGATAATGGTTACTGCATGCTGGTTTTGGGCGCCTGTTTGTGTAACCGTTGTTGTTGGGCCGGGGGCAGGTGGGGCGGCAGGTTGTGGTTTGGGTTGTAATGCCACATTAATGGCAGTCATGGTCTTGAGTATGTTGTCTATGTATTTATCGCAGTCACTATTTGCTTTTGCGAGGATGGAGCGTATTTCTTCCCTTTCATCTTTAGTAAAAAGTGGGTCGTTTATTAAAAGTGTAAGTAAGATTGATGAGGCTTCTCGTAGCTCGGTAAGCTCTTTTGACATAGTTGTAAGCTCTTCTAGCCTTCTTTTTAACTCACCTTCATTACTTGATGGGGCAGGAGGTGCAAGGACTGGAGTCACAAGAGAGATTAACGTTGCAATTTGTACCGCATTTTTTGTGACTTCAGCTTTAAAATCGTCACGAAAGGGCTTGTCAAATGCTCTTTTTTTCTCAAGAACTGCCTCTTGAACCTCATCGGGTATAGGCTGATTATTGAAGAGGTGATTCCATTCTGCATTAACATAGGCATCAAAGGTTTCTACTGTTTGTTTATAATCCTCATGCTTAGGTGGCTCTTTTAATAGCTTGTCTGCATAGGAGCTTATGTTATTCAGAAAGTGACTTTGGTAGGCGTTTTCAAGTTCTCTTTTGTTATTTTCTAGAGCTTCAACTGTCTCTTCGTCTATACCTTCGTCGGGAAAACGCGTGTTCCATTGTTGCTCTATAAATTCGTCAAATGCGCTAAGAGGCTCTGGGTGTTTCTTGAATTCTTCTACTTTATTTGCTACGGCTTCTTTGTAGGTAGCGATCTTGGCTTCATGTTCTTGTGCGAGACGCTCTTCTTCTTCTTTTCTTGTAATATCGGCGTTCAGGTCTTCACAAATTTTATTGAGTTGGGCATCTATTTTTCCTATAAGAGTAGTAAAGCGTTCTCCTTTTCCTATAATTGCGTGAATATCCTTAGAAAATTCCGTCAGTGTTTGGACCCAAATTTTTTCTTGATCAAGGTTTTTTTCGGCAGGTACTGAAGAATTGTTGAGAATTTCATTAAGGTAGGTAAGGTTGTCCTTAACGCTATATGCAGTCACTTTCTTTTTGGAAAAAAATGAAGAGACAAATTCTATAACACGAAAGAACCAATTAGTCTTTTTTGTATCAACAATGCATGAAGAATTTTCTTCAAAAGAGCGAATTACGAATTCGGTAAGGTCCTTGTTCTCAGCTTCCTTAACTACTTCGGTTGCGAGATTCATAAGAGAGTCTAGGTTATTTGGGCTAAAGCTTGCGGGTTCTATAGACATAATTCACCTACCTCTTATCCTAACTTTAACTATATATAATAAATATTTAAAAGACAAGGGGTATACTTTAGAGTGTTTATAATGAGACACTTAAGTTCCGTGGTATTGACAAAGTTATAATAATTAATATATAGTAAAAAGAGATAAGGGAGGTGGCTATGACATCGGTAACTAACTCTTCTGCCTTTATGGCCGGTATGCCCAAATTCACTAAAGATTTAGACCAGAGAGAGGTCTATGCCAAAGCTGTAGAGGGTAAGCTTGGCAATCTTCAACAGCTGTCGCTTGTGGATGTGAAGGAGTTTCATAATAAGGTCATAGCTGATGTGGGGCAAAAACGGCTAACTAAAGCTGAAGATGAAGTTCACAGAGCCCCCATACGCTATTTTATTTGGGCTAAGGACCATCCAAGACTTGACCTTTTTTTTCGCATTATTACCTTTGGCATCATCCATAAAGTTGCCATAACAGGCAAGACGCGTTATGACAAGCACCATGCGATTTTAGATATTGCCCGTTCTGTAGAAATAATCGAGAAAGTCGAAAAAACAAAGGGCGAGGAAGTATCCAAGTTACAAAAT
>JAYRNE010000166.1:0-6540 GCA_041912355.1 Chlamydiales bacterium | reverse complement strand
GAATTTGAAAATGAGTAGATTCTTGCAGCTTTTTGTTCTGCTTGTGCTAACCGCCTGCAGCGCAAGCAAATACATGACCCATGAAGACTACAACAGAATCAGCATTGGCGAGAGCATCGCTGACGTTCAGGTGCAGCTTGGCAAGCCCTATGAGGTTATAGACCATGGCTCAAATAAGCAAGAATATATCTATCTAGAGCGCATTCCATTAGGTGATAAGCGAGAAATTTTCCGCCGCTACATCTTGACGGTCGATCACGAAAAAGTTATCGACAAGAAGATTAAAGAGGAAGTTACGAGCATGATACAAGTTTTAGGTGGCTAATGTTTAATAAATATAAATCTATTTTGCTTCTATTTTTGCTGTTATGCGCACCGGCCTTTAGCGCAAACTGCAAGCACAAAGAGTTGTCATACTATTTAAATGTAGATGATTTTGTAAGCAGCTTTATTGAAATTCCGACATCGAATGTGTTGCAGGATAGCACAACCCTATCTTCTACCTATTTAGCAGGCAGAGCTTCCCTTTACAACTCACTTAATCAAAAAGTGGGTACATGCTCTGCGTCGTTTTTATGCATGCAAAATAATGACGGCATATTTAACGATATTGCCAATTATATCTCTGTAGATAATGGACTTATCATCACCTGGTTCACTCCAACTACGCTACTTAACCTAGAACTAGACACTATAGTCCATTCAATGGTAACCGAGTGTATTGTTGAAGCAACCACGAAAGTCGGGTTTAACCCCTTTTACGGCAAAAAGTTCAACATGGTTGTCTCATCTGATAGCGGAAAAATTTACTTCGACCTACGCGAAATAAAAAAATAAGCGAAGCTTTGGAGTGCGGGGCAGTTATGCACCGCTTTGGATTTTGCCGAATACGCCTGCAGCAACATACCTCCAAGCTCCAGAAAGCTGTTCTATTTAGATGATTCGTTATACATAGGACTTCGGCATAAATTAAAAGCGGTGCATGACTGCCCCGCACTCCAAAAAGCCCCATTTTGCCACAGCCGAAATGGCTCGAAAAAAAAAGCCCCTATAGAGCTATAAATGCTCTATAGGGGCTTTGGTTATGGCTTAAACTTCTTAAGCGGCGCGGATCTTAATGTCAACACCTGCAGGCAGGGTGAGCATCTTGAGGGCGTCGATTGTTTTGCCAGTTGGGTTGAGAATGTCAACCAAACGTTTGTGCGTGCGAATTTCAAACTGCTCGCGTGACTTGCGGTCAATGTTTGGCGAGCGAAGAACAGTGTAGATTTCGCGTTTTGTCGGTAGTGGAATTGGACCCACTACTTGAGCGCCTGAGCGCTTGGCAGTTTCTACGATATCTAGCACTGATCTGTCTAAAAGACGAGCATCGTAGCCTTTTAGGCGTATGCGTATTTTTTGACGCACGATACGAGACTCTTTCTTTTCAGTTTTACTAGCAGCAGGCTTTTCAGCCTTTGGGGCAGAACTAGCAGCCTTTTCACTAGGTGCAGCTTTTTCTGCAGCTGGTTTTTCAGCTGGAGCGGCCTTTTTCTTTGCCGCAGGCTTTTCTGCACTAGCTTGCTTTTCAGCTTTTGGGGCTTTAGCAGCCTTTTCAGCTTTAGGAGCTTTTGCTTTTGGTTCTTTTTCTTGATTTTCTTTATCTTGTTTTGCCATGGGCAAAGTTACCTCTTCATAATTTCTTCTTGAATCTTAGTTGGAACCTTTTCGAAGTGGCTTGGCTCCATCACATAGGTCGCGCGGCCCGATGAGAGCGAGCGAAGTTGTGTTGAATAGCCAAACATTTCGGATAAAGGCACTAATGCCTTAATCATCTGCGTTCCGCCTTTCATGGTTTCTTGTCCCAAGATACGGCCGCGACGGCGGTTTAAGTCGCCAATCACGTCACCGACGCTTGCCTCAGGAGAGATAACGTCGACGCGCATAATAGGTTCAAGAATAAAGGGGCTTGCTTTTTTAGCAGCGTCCTTAATAGCCATAGCTCCGCAGATCTTAAAGGCAAGTTCGCTCGAGTCAACTTCGTGGTACGAACCGTAAACGATCGATACCTTTACGTCAACAAGAGGATAGCCAGCTAATACGCCAGTTGTAAGACCTTCTTCAACGCCCTTGATAACCGCAGGAATGTATTCCCTTGGAATGACGCCGCCGACGATCTTGCTCACAACCTCGTTGCCCTTGCCGCGTTCGTTTGGCTCGATTTCGAGATCAACGTGCGCGTACTGACCGCGACCACCAGATTGCTTGACAAACTTCGTTTGGCAAGAAGATGGGCCGAGAATGGTCTCTTTGTAGGCAACTTCTGGTTTTCCGACGTTTGCCTGCACGTTAAATTCGCGAAGCATACGGTCGTAGATAATTTCAAGGTGAAGCTCACCCATACCACGGATGATGGTCTGGCCTGTCTCTTCATTCGTGCTTACGCGGAATGTTGGGTCTTCATCAGATAGTGATCCTAGTGCAAAAGCAAGCTTTTCACGATCACCTTTTGACTTAGGCTCAATAGCCATAGAGATAACAGGTTCTGGGAACTCCATTCTTTCAAGGAGAAGGGGATGATCTTCGCTACAGAGGGTATCACCAGTTGTTGCCTTTTTAAGGCCAACACATGCGGCAATATCACCTGCGTAGAACTCATCGCGCTCTTTTCGCTGGTTAGCGTGCATCTCAAGTAGGCGAGATACGCGCTCTTTAGTGTCTTTAGTGGTGTTAAGAAGCGTTGTGCCCTTAGCAAGTGTTCCGCTATAAAGACGGATGTAGGTGATTCTGCCGACGTATGGGTCTGACATAATCTTAAACGCTAAGGCTGCAAGCTTTCCGCCATCATCTGGTTGCAGAATGATCTCTTCACCGCTCTTATCAAGATCAAAAGCCTTAATTTGGCCGCGATCAATTGGCGATGGGAGCCAGTTTACAACTGCATCGAGAAGCTGCTGTACGCCCTTATTTTTAAAGGCTGTACCGCAAAGTACTGGCGTAATCTTGAGTGTGCAAACGCCTTTACGAAGAAGGGGGTGAATCTCATCTGCTGTGATAGCATCAGGATTTTCAAGCACCTTGTGCATAAATGCTTCGTTTGTTTCATCAAGTGTTGCAAGCTCTTCTAAAAGTTGATTACGAAGGCGCTTACATTCATCCATGTACTCTTCGGGGATTTCTGACTCTTCCCAGTCAGCACCTAAGGTTTCATCGTGGAACCAGAGGGCCTTCATCTGAAGAAGGTCTACCATACCCTTGAACTGGCTTTCTGCCCCAAGTGGGTAGTGCACAGCAAAGGCATTTGCGCCGAGCTTTTCTTTAATGCTGTTGATAGCTTCAAAGTAATCAGCACCGATACGGTCCATTTTGTTGACAAAGGCAATACGTGGTACGCCGTACTTGTCAGCTTGTCGCCATACAGTCTCTGACTGTGGCTCCACGCCTGATACCGCATCAAATACCGCTACAGCACCGTCTAGCACGCGAAGGGAGCGTTCCACTTCGATTGTGAAGTCAACGTGGCCAGGGGTATCGATGATGTTGATTCTTGCTTTTTTATTTGACTTTTTGGGCGTCCAGAACACGGTTGTACAAGCTGAGGTGATAGTGATACCACGCTCTTGTTCTTGCACCATCCAGTCCATAGTTGCGGCGCCTTCATGCACCTCACCCATTTTATGCAAACGGCCGGAATAGTAGAGAATACGTTCCGTTGTAGTAGTTTTACCAGCATCGATGTGAGCCATGATGCCAATATTACGTACATCTTCTAATTTGTCGTCTTGTGGTCTTGCCATGCTTTATTTTTGCCTCAAGTTGTTACCACTTATAATGTGCAAAAGCCTTGTTAGCTTCAGCCATTCTGTGGGTGTCATCTTTTTTCTTAATGGTTGTGCCTTGATTGTTAAAGCAATCGGCAAGCTCTAGTGATAAAGCTTCTTCCATGGACTTTCCAGGCTTACCACGTGAATGCGCAATAATCCAACGCATTGCAAGTGATGTTTGGCGAGCCGAAGGAATTTCGACTGGCACCTGGTATGTTGCGCCACCGATACGACGAGATTTAACCTCGAGCGTTGGCTTGGCGTTGTCTAGCGCCTGTTCAAAAGCTTCAAGTGGGCTTTCAAGCTTCACTCTTGATGCAAACTTCTGAATCGCACTGTATACAATGCGTCTAGCTGTTGATTTTTTACCACCAATCATGACCTTGTTGATAAACTTGGCAAGCACTTTGCTGCCATAGAGTGGGTCAGGAGCGATGGCTCTTGTTTCTGCTCTGTGTCTTCTTGACATAGTTATTCCAAAAAATAATTTTTACAAAACGTATGTCGATCGAATAATTCACCTGGTTTTTTCAAACCGCGTGCAAGAAATGCGCTTCTAAGTATCCTACAAGCGCATATCCTGGACTAGGATATTTACAAAAATATCCTAGCGTTACTTAGGCTTTTTAGCCCCGTACTTCGAACGACTTTTCTTTCTGTCTTTAACTGGCGCGCAGTCGAGACAGCCACGAACGATGTGATAGCGTACGCCAGGAAGGTCCTTTACGCGACCACCACGAACTAGCACGATGCTGTGTTCCTGGAGGTTGTGGCCTTCACCGCCGATATATGCAATCACCTCTTGACCCGTTGAAAGACGTACCCATGCTACTTTACGTAGAGCTGAGTTTGGCTTTTTAGGGGTTTTTGTTTTTACTTGGACACAGACGCCACGTTTTTGTGGGCAAGATTGAAGAGCTGGTGATTTGCTCTTAACCTTTTTGTCTCTGCGGCCTTGTCTTACCAGCTGACTAATAGTTGGCATTGATGTTTATACTCCTTAAAAATTGCGTAAAAAACGCGCCATAAAGATAGCAAAAAGAGGAGTTTACTGCAAAGTAAAAATGAAAAAAGGACCAAAAGGACGAAAGGACCAAAAGGACATAAAGGACCAAAACGACAAAGGACCTAAAGGACACTATAACGGTTATTGTTGTCCTTTAGGTCCTTTTCTTTAACCAAGAGCATTCTGGCTAGGAGGGGGGAGGTCGGCCAGGCTTTGCAGCCCAAAGTGCTTCAAAAACTCGCGGGTGGTGGCAAAAAGTGATGGGCGCCCAGGGGCTTCTAAGCGGTCAGTTATTTCTATTAAAGCGCGCTCTTGCAAGTGGGCAAGTACACCAGAGCAGTCAACGCCGCGGATAAGTTCTATTTGGGCCTTGGTGATGGGCTGCTTGTAGGCGATAATGGCTAGTGTTTCTAGCGAAGCTTGAGAAAGGCGGTCCTTTCTTCTATTTTGAAAGAGCATCTTTACATATGGAGAATAGGCTGGCACTGTTCGAAGTACATACCCCTCTGCTATCATCTCAAGACAGAAGGCGCGCTCTTCGTGTTTATACTCTTCCTGCATAATTTCGATGAGGGCTTTTAGCTCTTTTTGGGATATTGGATGGGTAGATTCAATAATTTCGCGTATTTTTGATAGGGGTACAGGTTCGCCCGATGCAAAAAGTACAGCTTCAATTATTTTCTTTACTTCATTTACTGGGACTGACATGTAAGGTACCAAATATTTTGTTCTTTAATTAACGCCGCTTCTTGATTTTTTAGCATCTCTAAAACGGCTAAGAAGGTCACAATAAGCTGCTCTTTAGAATACTCATTAGGAAACAGCTCGTGTATAGATAATCTCTTAATAGCAACCTGATGGCGCACAATTTTAAGCGCATCTGCCACAGTCCATTCTTCTTCATAAATAGAAAATGAGCGGTCTTTTGCCTGCTCCCAGATATTTATGAATAGGCGCGAAAATTCTTCTAGGTCTAATGGTACATGAAAAGGCCTTGGAACCTCTTCTGGAGGTAATATCGTCGGTCTCCAGTAGCACTCTGACTGCTCTCTTTCTTTCACTGAAAAACTTTTAGCAACATCGCGAAATGTGGCGTACTCTTCTAGCGACTGAAGGCGCATCTTTTCAAAGTCCTCTTCCGCCACAATTTCTTCTTCTGGCGGGACAAGCCCTTGTGCTTTTAAGTAGATAAGGTGGGCAAGTCCGGCAATAAATTTAGAGCCTGGATAGAGGGCAAATTCATTTTGGCGAAATTCGCGGGCAAGCTCTGCCAAACAAAGATCGAATATTTCGACCTCTTTTTTTTGCACCTTAAGTAATAATTCATCAATAGAGCTAGACATCTCTTGCCAGAAAAATCCTAAAAATTTAATAGAGATAGTATAATAGAAAATGGAATTTTTGCATATGTTTAGGCGCCTTTTCCCTCTCTTTTTTGTCTTTCTCTTAACTCCTCTCTTCATTTTTGGACAGGAAAAAGAAGAGAAGCTCACCCTCAAGGCCGTTCATAAAGAAATGCAGACGCTCTTTTCTCAGCACCTTACACAGAAGAAAATGACCTCTGAAATTATGCAAAGGGCAATTTGGCATTTTATTGCTGAGTTTGACCCTCACCATGTCTATTTGCTAAGGGATGAGGTGAGCCCTTACCTTGGTCTTTCAAAAAGCGAGCTTACTCGCTATGCCTCTCAGTGTGATAATGAGGATTACACCATATTTAAAAAGATAAAT
>JAYRNE010000165.1:0-9780 GCA_041912355.1 Chlamydiales bacterium | reverse complement strand
CGATATGAAGATGGCAAAAATACAATTTTCCCGGGGAATTACGTTATAAATGAGCAAAACTTTGCTCTATCTAAAGTCAAAGAAACCAGGATATGTAAGATCAGCTGGCGCCGGTAAGATAGGGCGGTTCAAGTGTAATCTCAGGTTAGTAGTAAATAAAGTTGCAATAAATAATTTGCCTTGATAGCCTCGAATCGAGGTGCGGTCGATTGGCAAAGTTGTAACCAGGGTCAAAGCGGTTGTGCTCTTTATGCATTTTACTTTTTATAAAGGAAATTTTAGATGAACAGAACTACGAAGTTATTAGGTCTTGGATTGCTCTTAGGGGTAATCACACTCTTTCCAGTACTATCACAGGCAAGTTGTAAGGAAAGAGAACTTGGCCTTAGGCCTATTGTTTCTCTATCGTTTTTTGATGGTCCTATTCTTAATGCCCCTACGTCTATTAGAGATGCTAAGATCCGCGGAAGCAATAAGCGCCTGATTTATTTTGCGAATCAGTCAGGACTCATTTATCAAGTGGATCCAAATGATAGTTCAACCTTAGCTGTGTGGCTAGATCTTACAGCGACTACTGTTGTTGGATTGCCATCAGAAGGACTTGACCCAGAACGTGGTCTAGTTTCATTTGCCTTCAATTCCAAGGGCAACAAGCTGTGGGTTTGGAGAACGGTTGAGCTGATTAATCCACCCGATGGGCTACCAGATGGACAGCCACAGTTTTTAGGTACCTTACAGAACCCAGTAACCTGTGAAGATATGATTCCGGGCCAACCTAATTCCCTAGATCCTTACGCCGCCTTAGCGCAGCAGGTGTGGGAAGAACCACGGGCCGATCGCGCTGATAGCCTTATGGTCTTGGAGCAGTATAGCATCCATAGCGATTCAAGGGCTACTCTAGATGGAACAATTTTGAGAATGTATGAGCAGTCTATAAGCCACCATGGAGTGAACTCACTTTATTATGATGCATGCAAGAAGGTGCTCTTATTTGGAGTAGGAGACTCTAGTCGTGGATGGGATCCTGCTAATCTTGCAGCTACCGATGATGAAATTCATGGTAAACTCATGGAAATCCAGGTGAAAAATATTCCCTTTCTTCCGCCCGATCTCGTTGTAACGCGGTTTTCTGAACTACCTAAGTCAATAGCTCGTCATATAAAAGTACTTGCTAAAGGTATTAGGAACCCTACCGGTATAGACCGCTATACTGCAAAGAATGGTAAAAGAGTAACCGTGGTTGCTAACTGTGCTCAAAATGCCTGTGAATCATTTTATGCCTTTGATGACCAGTGCAAGATGCTTAATTTTGGATGGAGACCATGGGAAGGTGTGATTCCTGTTGTTGGCAATCTGTACACTACAGAAAATTACTCTGTACCTTTCTACCAATATGATGGCGAGTTTCAAAAGACCATCTTTGATGTGCATTTTCCCTTGTTTGTAGGATTTCATCATGAGACAAGAGATGGGTTTATCCAGTCATCTGACTGTTTCATTGGAGCCATGTACTACAATGGAAAGATTTCAGCACTGAAGAATCACGTCATTGCGTCAGATTTTTCTTCGGGTGATTTCGTAAATGCAAGACCAGTAATTAACGCTGTTAAAGCCCCATGTAAGAATTTTGATACGTTAAGAAAACAGCGTCAATTTACGCTTTCGGATACATTTGAGATAGTTGCTGTGTCATCTGTTACATCCGACCATAAAAGAATATTTATTTTTACAGGGGATCTTACAACAGGGATTGCAACCCTGAGTGAGATCGTCGAAAAATAGATTGCGTATAGTACAAAAATTATCAAAAAAAGCCCCTATAAGGGGCTTTTCAAAGAAGTAGAAGTGGTGTCAGGCTAGACATTGGGTGCATTGAGCTTGTTCTCTAATTGCCTATTGTATGTCCTGACCTAGGGTGTCAACTTAAGAGCGCTTCTAGGTGTGTAGCGAATTGGGCATCATCTTGCGTACTTATTGCCTCTTGAGTGAGTTTGATATAGCTATCCATGCTTGTAATCTGAAAAGGCTTTATTCCCCTAAAACGTGCAAGGCATAGATACATAAACACCCTTGCCAACAAGAAATTATCTCCATCAAAAGGCCAGATTTCAACAACTTTGCGATGTGCATAGGCAGCTATTGTAGTAGCAGGCTCATTTTTTTCGATAAGCGCCTTAAAGTCTTTTGCAAATAGCGCTAATGCTTGTTCAATTTTTGCGGGGGCAGTGTGGTGGATATATATTTCATCCGAAAAATTCGTATAGGCTTCTGTTGTGCGATATTTTGCAGGAAGCTGTAGCGAAGGATTTGTTGACACAAGGGCGTTTTGCAACTTTTTAAGTTCTAAAAGGAGTGTTTCTGTATTCCCTAAAAAATCAAAACTTTTGGTAAAGAGGTTGTTTTGAATATATTGTAGACTGCTTTCATATTCCTTAAACATTTTTGGATCGTTTTCGCGGAAGCGTTTTAGGAGGGTTTCATTTCCGGGAATCATATACAAAGCAGCGTCGGGTAAAAGAGGTGTATCATAAATTTTCAGCGGATTAAAGAATTTTAAGGCCTTTTCTGTCCAAGGGATAACCTCATTTCTAAGATAGTTATCAAATACCTTGTGTGAGCCTGATTTAAGAGCGAGATAGGTCATAGATTCACACCTTGCATGATTTTGAAAAACAACTGGGTTGTATTCTCCAAAACGAACAAGGGCTGCATTCAGAAAAATTCTTCCAAGACTATTCGTCTGGTCAAAAAAGGGCATAATGCGAAAAAATTCATAATGCAAAAAGCTTGCAATTTCTATAGCATCTTTTCCTTCATTAATATATTTGATAAAGGTGTTTGCAAATGTCACCATTTCTTGCTCTATTTTAGCTGGCTGGACATGGTCAAAAGCAGCCTCTTGTCGAGAGTGTAGGGGTGTACTCTGAAGATGGATGTTGCGAAAACGTGAATCATTTATATTTTCGTTGTTAAGTATTGCATTGACCTCTTTAGAAAGAGCAATAAATTCATCGGCATTGCGAGGGAAGTTGTGCAAGGCTAATAAAAACATTTTTTCAACATGTAGTATGGCGCGCTTATAATTATTGTAACGTATTGGGTTAATATTTATATCTAGAGTGGCTTCTTCACTGTTTTTGCATCGTATAGTAATTAAAATATTGCTATTAGCATAAGCTGGCACTAGCCGTTTTGTTTGTTCTATAGTAGTAAGGCAGTCTTGTTCTTTTAGTAGCTCTTCACAGTGTAATGGGCATGACTCTCTACCTTTATTCACAAACTGAAAGCCCGGAAATGGAAAGCGGTGCAAGTAGCTTTTAAACTTCGATAATTGAGGACTTTTGACGCGAGTCGCCGCAAGTGCTTTCGGAATATAAAGTCCCCCTCCAATGCCGACGGCAAAGGTGGCAGCAGTTTTCACGACTTCAAGAGCAGTGTAGGCTAGGATTTTGAAGCTCCGCCCGAGTAGTGAAGAGCAGCTATATTTGTTCTTACTTATTCCAGAGTCTGTGGTGTCAGCCACACGAGTACCTGCTACTTGCATATTTTACCTATTTAAAAAGCGATATGAATGGTTAGGGGGTAGTATTTTCTGACTAATACCCAATTAACTTCAAGTATCTTGAAGTTGCAAATCTAGGATTAATTTTTGGCGCATTTTTCCTGCCAAGTTATCCTCTTAATTACCTTGTAAAAAGTATGTAATATAAGCAAAAAAGTGGTATCGTGATCTGTTTTACATCAGAGGTTTACATGAGCGCTCATCCAATTAGTCCATTTGCAGGGCTCTAATCGTGAATACCATAAGACTAATAGTAGCAATGCTCGGGCTAGTTAGCATGCCCTCACAGGCTTCAATCATAGATACAAACCCACGTAATCTTGAGCGCGCCCTTCGCAATCTGAACTATCTTCCTGATTGCGCAAACTGGGATAATCCTGTAAGGCTCTTTCAGGAGTATGCAGGTATGGTAGATTCTCAAGATGTGGTAGAGCAATTTTTGGGAGATGGCTATAAGGTTCGCTCCTCAATTCGCAAAATCCGCGTAACAAACTTTACAAATTATGCACCCTTAAGAATAGTTCACGATGCGTGGACAACGATTTACACTGAGGGCATAACAAATATTACGCCGGGAGCTAGCCTCACGATAACAGGTGCTTCAGGCCCTCTTGCAGTGCTAAATGGCTATTATAAAAATGGCGTAGCGGTTTTTAATAATGATAGAGATGGCTTTCTACTCAAGCAAGATACAAGCGACTTACCTTGTGACCCACTAACGGGCCTTATTGATGTTCCAGAGGGGGTATTTGTTGAGGCGGTGTATAAAGTGCATGCCCTTATGGACTATCACGAATTTGTAGCCTGCTGTCAAGCGCTTGATCGTGCTATAGGAAATTCAAGGCTCGCCATATGGCGCTTTCCCTTTACAAAGGAGCTAAGCGCTCAGGTTGTTGACACCTTTGAAGAGGCTCGAAAGTCACAAAATGAGCTACAAGAACAGCGCATTATTGACTCTACACATCTAAATAGCCTCTATCACAATTTTGTAGTGATTACAGGCTACGATGCAGCAACGCTTGTCAACTCGCCCTATCCACTTAATGGTGATAATGAGCTACTAGAATATGATGTTGCCCTAGGAAACTACCTTGTTAACGTCCATAATCTCTACTATAGCCCTCAAGGCCTTGCCCTCATTGCCCCAGCTTCTATTATAGATGGTGTAAACCAGGCAACACCTCCTCCTGGATATGCCTCTTTGGGTGATTTTTCGTATACTTATGGCAACATAAACGGTTACTACTTTGGGGAAGTTAACCCAAAGCTAACAGCAGGCAAAAAGGTTGGCTATGTATACATGGCAAGCTGCAACTTTAGAAAAGGTGCCTTCTCCGAAATGATAAAGTGGTTTAGAGCTAAAGCTATAGATAGCCTTATTATAGACTTTGCAGCGAACTTTGGAGACAATCAAGTAGCACTCAGCGAGCTTGCTGAGTGTATGCCCACTATACAAGTACTTACTCCAATAAGCCTTGAAGAGACGGTCTTTCAAGACTTTGGTCTTTTGCCTATGAAGCGGCCTCCGCTACATGGTTGGAGCGCTCAAGCTTTAGACTTTAATAATCCGAGTAGCTGGCGCTATTCGGCTCTTGAAGAGGCTATTTCCAATTTACTGATTGTTCGCTAGTATGCAGTTCATGCCTCCGACTCTTCCTCGCTTAAATCCTAATTGCACCAACTGGAATTGGAAGGGCTTGGTGATTCTTCCATTGTGCTACAAGAGAGGGGTTATTAAACCGTGAAAAGGCGCGCATGCCCATGCCTAAAAGCGTACTTTCAGTAAGTAGAAAAAGAGCAAACTTTAGCTTTTCTGGAGTAATTGCCAAAGAGGTTGTTACGGAATAGAGAAGAGAAGCAATATGAGAGGAGGGGTAAAAAAGAACCGTCACAGCAACGACTAGCGTAATTGCAATAGCCGTAATAACAAGGGGCTTTTTGATGTTTTTTAAGACTCTATCAACGGAACCAAAAATGGGAGCAACAAACCTGTCGCCCCATCTTTCTGCTCTACTTTTTACGTAGAGGAAGCTCTCTCCTTCAGGGGTAGAAAATTCGCGGGCTAGGCTAAATTTGCAGTAGTCAAGAAAGGTAGGGGTGTTCATGCCATATTAGCCGCAATTCTTCTTTCAGCATCGGCCATTAAAGCTTCGTTCCAGAAGCGCCCTTGCGCTCGTAGTGAGTATGAGAGGATTGTTGATATGGTAGCAATATACAGAGCAAACTTTGCAGCCCAAAAAGGGACTTTAGGTAGCAGTGTAATAGCTCCTTTAATCACCGCTAGAGTAGTTGCAGGATAAAAGGCAAATGATGTAGCAATCATCGCGAAGGCTGTAAGGGCGATCGTTACTACGCGAGGGTCTCGTACGAACTTCCAAACCTTACGTGGAAGCTCTTCAACAACGGTAAGGCCTGCATCTCCGATTTTTTCTGCCAGATTTTTTTCATGTGGCTGGATGTTTTTATTAAGACCTAGCTTTGCATAACTAAAGAATCTAACTGGCAACAGGTCATTTTGATTTATATAAACTGACATAAGGCCCTCGATTTTATGAAACGAAATAATAAAATAACGGCCCATTTTTTGGAAGTGGGGTTGGACTTGGGCTGTCAAAAAGTCGAAAATTACACAAGGTATTTTATTTTATATAGGTGTCTAGAACTCTTTCATCATCCTGCCTATCCTGCCGGCGATAGCCGATCCTGGTGATCCTGTTTTTCTTAACCAAACACTATTTCAACTTCGAGTTTATGCAGGGCGAAGCTTCGCCCCTTTACAAAGTGTAGGATGTAAAGACCTGTGCAATAAAAAACAGGATCTCCAGGATCACCAGGATAGGCAGAATAATGGAAAACTTTTGGACACACAATTAAATTATTTTTTCATTGTGAGATTTTGAAGTTTTTGACAGCTCAGGTTGGATTGGGCTATCAAAAACTTATATATTACGATGGAATAAATGTTATAACAATGGTTCGATTTTATTTCTTATATCCTACCTGTCTTGCTGGCGCCAGCCGATCTTGCATATCCTGTTAGAAACGCTAAATGTGTGCGTTAAAGAGTTACGTTCTATAAAATATAGGCAGTGAGTGGCTGGTGGCATAGTCTAGTGCTTTTTTTAAATCGCTAGATGAGGCAACTCCAAATTGCTCAAGTTGCATGAAGTTATCAAGAACCTTTTGCGAAATGAGGAGCGCTGTGGGATAAACGCCGCCTGCTTTGCCGCCTGATGCTTCAAGATCAATGTTAATTTCATTCCAGTTAAGCCCTTCTTCAGATAGGGCAGCTGATGTTTGGCTTGCAATTTCGTGAGGACTTCTAAGAGATTCTGGTCTTGTTCCAAATTCTATTGGTTTATATTGTTGGCTATCTTCGCCTTCAAAAGTGTGAGGTATTTGTAAAAGTTCTTGATGGAGTGATCTTAGCTTTCCCATAACATCTTGTCTTGCATTAACTAGAGCTTGATGTTCTGGAGAGTTAGGATCGAGCATCTTTTCCTCCTCGTCCATTTGCCTGGCAGTAGCAGGGAAAAGCATTGTAAACATCATTTTGGGCTCTAGCATTTTAGAGAGATATTCTTTTTGTGCAATAAGGTCTTTATATTCATCAGATGCCGTCATTTCACCACGTTCAAGATCTTCTAGCCGTGAAGCGATTTTCGGGAAGAGAAGCTTGTAAGGCTCTACTGTTGGCTGTGAATAAAGCGGCGCTAATGTGTGTATAAGTTCTAAAAGGCGAAGCTGTGGGCGATTTATAAACCCCGACTGATTTTTAAGAATTTCGGGGGTAATTGCGCCTACAACCTCTTTGCCTTGCAAAAGGGCAGTAAAGATGGCGCTATCATCCTCTAGCGTAGTGAAGCTTTCGATTTCATCACCCAGCTCTTTAGCCTTTTGTTCATCAGTAAGTGGGGGTAATTCACCGCGCAAAACTTTTGCTATAAGCTCTCTATTTTCATCTGTTGGCAATTCTTCGAGCTCTTTTAGAATGGAAATTCTATAAAGTGCCGTGTTTATGCGGTTGCCTGTTTGTCTATACTCTGCTGTTGTAGCTTCAAAGGCTTTTTTATCTTTTTCGCTCATGCGAAAACGGGATTCTGTGTTGATGTAAGCGAGCTTTTCTTTAAAATTCTGTAGGGCGCTCTGAACCGCGGCATCTTTTTCTTGTGCAATTAGTTGAGTGACAACTTCTTCAACATTTTGAGTTTTTACTTGGATTTGGCCATTTTGAAAAGCCGCAATGTGATCTTCAAGAGTGAGTGTGGGGTTGACACGCGCCCGCACCTTATTAAGCTCTTCTTTTGCTTGTTGCATAAATTGATCATCATTTGAATATTCAGCAAGAAGTCCAAGATCTGCAGCCCAACTTCGAGCATCGCTAGGGGGTGAATTTTGTATGAGCGTTAACAATTCTAGATAGGTACTCTCCGTAAGGCTTAATACTAATTGCTTTTGGCGATCAGTAAGGGCAGACTCTATACCGGCACTCTTTATGAGTTTATCTAGGGCGTGAAAGCTTGCAACAAGGGTATTTCGATCATGATTTTCTTGTAGAGTCCGAGCTGCATCGACAGCCTGATCTACTCTTTTTTGAATCCATTTTTCTTGGATGGCTTTCTCGACCCTCTCATAAGCAGGGGGAGCGAGGATTGTTTTAAGTTCCCTTAATAGACAGCGGGCTTGTACTTCTTGCTGTTCGTCTAAGAGAAGCATAGTTTGCAGTATGTCGTAAGGAGATAGTTTATGATCTATTTCTACCCCGACTGATTCAACTATATTTAAAAAAACGCGATCATCTACTGCACTGTCAACTGCATCAAGAGAATGTAGGGCAAGTCTCGAGCGATCAATCGCTTCATATAGGCTTTTTAGTAGTGTAGGGGAAGGGTTTTCTCTATATTCAGATATAAGCTCTTTAATATTATCAGAATATGAGGCGTTCATAGTCTCGGTGAGGGCTAACAGCCTATTGAATGAATCTAAATCTGTGTAGGGCATGCCTTTATGAACGCCGCCATAATTATAAAGAGCGCCTAAGGCCCTATCAGCGGTATCAATTTCACCGGATATAGTCATCATTCTTCTTGCTGTATCATACCATTGGGTTCTTGCTTCGAGTTCGTTTTCAGAATAGCGGGGGCTACGTATATCTTGCTCTTGGGTGTGTATAACCTGGCGAGGATCTACATGCATGACAAGAAATACCTTGTCTTCTTCCATGAAATACCCGGCAGTTTCATTAATTGCTGAAATGCACAGTGTTTCATTGTATTGTGAATGTACAAGGGCATCTGAAAAGGTGCCAACTCCCTGAGGAGAATCGGCACATCCTAAAAGAAGGTAGTGCTCTGGTAGCTGCCACGCTGTATATTCCTGGTGGTCTAGTGTGAATTTTACTTGTTTGCAGCTTTTTTCAGGATGCTCTACAAGATTCTTAGCAAATCGATTCGCAAGTTCCATCATCAATTGAAAGCGCTTGTACGATGGAATATCTTTAAGTTTTGTCCCAAAAAGTACTGTGCGAAGTACCTCTATCTTTTGGCTAAGTTCCTGTTTTTCTGTGGTGATTGTGGCATCTAGTGGGCGTGATTCTGTACTTTGAAGCTTTGAATAAAGCGATTGTAAGGCTGTTTGTACGCTTTCGATTGTACGGTCTTTATCCTCACCATTAAGGTTTTTAATGTGCCGCCAAATATGGCCTGCGCGTTCGTGAACATCAGCCTGTAAAGGTTGATACCCGAGAACTTTATCGAGAAAGCCATAAAGGTCGTTTTGAAATTCGTTAAAATTACCAGGCAGCATAGAATTCCATTATCAGATGGGTGAGCGCCTTTAGAAGCCACCCACAAGTGCTACGACGCCTATGGCGATTAGGTAGATTGCCACGATGTAGTTTAGTAAATGGGGGAAGATTAATATAAGAATGCCTGCGAGTATCGAAGCGATTGGATGAAACATAATAGACCTCCTTGATGGTTTTATTTTGTTTTAGGGATGTGTAGCAAAAGTGTCAACAAAAACTTAATTATTCTGGAATGGTGCCTTTATAGTGTATCCTGGAGCCATTCTGTGCCTCTACAGTGTATGCAAAATCATCCACAATATATTGTAAAGGCAAAATGTATGTTGCAGTAAATTCGAGATGGGCATACATTGGTTTCTAGCATCTAATAATGGTGCGTTTTTGTTAATAATATTAAATAAGGAAAAGTATT
>JAYRNE010000164.1:0-4261 GCA_041912355.1 Chlamydiales bacterium | reverse complement strand
TATAAAGTGCAAGAGCGCTTGATGTTAGAAGCTGTAAAGCCAGATGGAACGAGCAGTGTTGCCGTTAATGAAGTAGTGGTGCACCGAGGTCCTAACTATAATTTAGTAGATATCGGCATTACAGTGGATGGCAAGCACTTTAACACTTTTAGCGCTGACGGCGTTATCATTGCTACTCCAAGTGGTTCTACGGCCTATTCGCTATCAGCTGGCGGCCCTATTGTCTCTCCGGATTTACAGTGTGTTGTAATCACTCCTATTTGCCCTCACGCCCTTTCTAATCGCCCCATAGTAATAAGTGAGCCACAATCTATTGAAGTTACCTACATAAGCCCCTATAAGCCTGTTGAAGTAGCTTTAGATGGCGCATGTCGCTTTGAGCTTAAGACTTATGACACCTTTACGATCCGCCCTGCAAAGCGTAGCTTCCGCATGATAAGCGTGCCAGGCTTTGACTACTTTTCTACACTGAGAACTAAGCTTAACTGGACTGGCAGTCTCCGCAACTAGATATTCACCACAGAGTCACTTTGTTTAGTGATCTCTAGGATTCTGTGGTAAAAGAGTCTCATAGTAATCTGCAAGCACCGTATACAGCTGGGCAAGCTGGGAGGGATTGCCGATGATGCGGTTTCTTTGATTGCGGAAGGCGTAGATGATTTCGGGTATGTTTACCATAATCTTATCAAGCTTTTTGCCTGCTTGTAGCTCGCTATCTATAAAGCGACGTAAGTAGAGGCTAACGGCTATTGTGCCAGTTCTTCCAACCCCTCCCCTACAGTTAATGGCTACAGGAACCTCAGGGTCTGGATTTAACTCCGTGATGCGGTCTAAAAGATCTCCCAGAAGTTTTTCTGAAGGCATTGGGCGTTTATCTCCCCATCCATCATAGTGTAGGTGGGTGATCTTTTTTCCCGTAGACGTGCGAAGAGCTGTTTCGATAATTTGTGGAGCGCCATCATTCTTCAGCACCTTGGAGCCGATGTGCAGTATTCTTGATCTATCTCTAAGGGCAATTGTATGAAGCTTATCCTTCATCCAGAAGTTATTGTAGCGACTCTTAGCTTCAGTAGATTTTATTGCTGAAACAAAAACAGCAACATCTTGCGCAAGAGCTGCTTCATAGTAGTCATTTGCCCCTCTACGGTCTCTTGGGCATGCTGCAAGTACATAGTTTTGTGCTTTAAGGCGTACGTCACTTGCATTGATGTAAAGGCCCTTAAATTGCCTGCCCGAGCGGTTTATATCAAATGGGAAGGACTTATTTCCGGCTACTTTGGGGTTCATCTTCGCGCTTTTATTCGTAAGGGCTTGAATTTTTTTATCAACTTTTACGCGCGCGTTGATTTCACGTATAATTGCTCTTGCCTTCTTGTGGTCATTTGCTTGGAGTTTTTTTGCCTCGGCTCTCAAATCTTTCAGGTAGCACCCCTCTTCTGGAAAGCGCTGAGGGTCATTTTTAGCTTCGATTTTACCACATATCGTAACAAGTAAAAAAATAGAAAGTAGCCGTAGCATAGAGTAACTCCCTGTTACACTATGTGTAAATGATGGCTTCATTTTTGGAAATAAAAATATGTATTGATATTAAATAACGTGAAATTTTATACCAGAATACGGAGGTAACCCATGAGAAATCTTCTATTTTTGCTGCTGTCTACGTGCTTCACAGTCCATGCCTTTGAACCGCTAGAAAAATTTCCTAGAGATATATCCCTAGCTGCCATCGAGGAAAACGCCCATCAGCGCGGTAACTACCCACTTTTACGGGCAGTTCAGGCGACTAAAGAACTAATTGCCAAGTATAAGCACCCTGGAATCAGGACGAATAGATTTTTAGCAGCAGCCTATTTTATTGAAACGTACGGTGATGAAATAAAAAACTCTTCGAGCCACTACCTCACAAAAAAAGATACTGGGATCAAACACACTATCGAATATGATCCGGAAACAGGCTACACCTTCATCGTTCTTAATGCCAAAAAGGCCTACCTTGGCAAGGGGGCAAAAAAGACGGTTTATAAGGCTATACTCTATGGCAATAAGCCGCGCCTTGTCGCAAGAAGTGAGCAGAGCTTGGAAATGGATGATGAGCTTCATGCTCTTAAGCAATTTAAAGGCTCTCGTGGCATTTTACATTCTATAGCCTTTACTGAGCATAAGGAACAAAACCAAACCTTTCGTACCGTCTATACCGATTTATACGAGGGAACCTTATATGACGTCTTTCAGAATAAAAATGTAAGCAGCTGGAATAAACTCGTGCTGATGAGCGATCTTCTAACGGGGCTAGATACCCTCCATTCAAAAGAATACGTCCACCGCGATCTTCATGCGTACAATTTCCTTTTCCATACAGAAGAAGATAATATGGGCAGAAAAACCCTTCGCGCCGTTATTGCCGACCTTGGACGGACGATTCACGTCTCGAATGCAATAGGCGTAGCTGCCCAGATGACCCGCAGAATGCGTGCCCCTGAAGGCTTTAGTCCTAAAAAGCTTAGAGGTAAGGACTACTATGCAACGGATATTTACGCTCTTGGCTGCATCTTATATAGGCTTCACCACAACAAAATGCCTGCATGGCAGTCAAGTTTTGTGAGGTCCGATATGATATCTGATGGCTCAAAGAAGGTAAAGCTTGCGAAGATTCTTAGAGAAGAGGCAGGTAAAAGGCGTGAAGAGCTTATACTAAAAAAGTTTCATCAATCTACGCTTCCTCTTGATCAAGAGATAGAGCTACTTATACTTCAGATGGTGCACGTCAATCCTGCTGATCGAGGCAGTGCTCGAGAGCTCCTAAATGAGATGCAACGGATAATAAAGTCGGTGCATTAAAAGGACACAAGGGACCAAAAGGCCAGAATAAGAATAAGAACGTCCATCGACCTAGGCAGTTCTTATTCTTATTCTACACATGTTTTATTAGAATACGATTAATAGCTATTTCAGAGACTGGTATATGTTCTTAAACGCCTTATAGGCCTCTTGGGCTGTTAAGCGGGCCTCTGGGTCTGTGTCGAGCATGCAGAGTATGGTATACTCAAATTCTTGTTCTGTGGTACGCACTATTTGTTGTGCAAGAATTTGGCGTCTTTGTGCCGTTGCGTTTCTCACACCATCTAAATGCTCTTGGTGGCGAACATCTTTTGGACGGGGGTCCTTTAGAACGTAGCTCTTGCCTTGCCATGGAGCCTTTTTATTGTAGTAGAGGCGGTATAGCACACACCCTACTGCAAAGACATCAATCTTATAGTGGTCTTCTTCATGTAGGCTTTCAAAATAGTGGCCTTCAGGGGCTATATAGGTCGTATTTCCTTGTAACCGCTCGCTCGGAATGGTATCTTTAGCATACTCTGTGCGTCCAAAATCGGCAATGCAGGCGGTGATTTTACGTCTACCTGGAGTGCCTCCTTTTGGTAGAGTGCAGAGGTAGTTTTTTATCCCTAAATCGCGGTGGACAATTCCTCTATCGTGAAGGGTCTTTAACCCTGTTGAGATGCCAAAGGCTACTCGGGCTTTTTCGTAGAGAGAAAGCTTATAGTCATTTTTCACAAGCGCCTGTAGGGAGCCTGGCTCATAGAGCTTAGAGTATATGGTGTAGTACTGAACACCCGCTCCATCCTTATGCTGGCAAATACCTAATGTCTTAAATAGGCCGGGTTTTCCTCTAAGAAGCTTTGTCATTTCAAGCTCTTTATCCATTTCGATGTTCTGCTCTGCTCGGGCTATTACTAATGCTCCATCTGGGCTATAGCAAAGGGCTTTAGATACTGTTTTTTTAGCGCCTTTATCAAGATAGACGCCAGACCCTTCTAAGACTATGAAGTATTTATCTTGAGTAGGGTCATATTCAATCGTATGAGATAGCCCTGTGTCGCGTTTGTTATAGTATGTTCGGTAGTTATTTGTAGAAGTGTGAATAAAATAGGCAATTGCTAAAAACTGCCCTTTTGTAATTCCTAGGTTATTTAAATTTGTTTTCTTTGTTGCGTTTGTTGCTTTTATTAATTTTTTAGCGCGAAGCTTTCGGGCAATTGACCTAACGGTTTTAACCTTGATTTTTTGATTTACATTCTTTTGAAAGAGCGAGATAAGGTGTTCATCATTCCCCTTCTTTATATCTTTGCGGATGACCTGTTTGAGGTCCTGCTTAGCAGTAAGTGGTGTAACGAATAGGCTCAAGGCCACTAGAATAAGGGATCCTGTTTTATAGCTGTTAGGCATACAATCTCCAATTTGCGCGTTCTTTCTCTGCCTA
>JAYRNE010000163.1:0-5522 GCA_041912355.1 Chlamydiales bacterium | reverse complement strand
GTGAAGCTGGCTTTCCAAACCTTAAAATTGCCCTAACAAACGGCGATCTCACTATCTCAGGTAATATCCCTAATGGGACATTAGCCACCTATAATACTGCTCTAGGAGAGGTGAAAACTCTACCTGGGGTACGCACCGTACAGTCTCTTGTAAATGAAGTAGCCCCAGAGGAGACCCTCGTAAATATCTCTGATCGCTACCAGGTAACTGGCTATTCCGTACAGGGAAATAACGTCTCTGTAGTGATAAATGGTAGAATTTTGACCAAGGGAGACCTGATAGACGGTATGACTATTACTGAGATCCAAAGTAACGCTGTATACCTAGAAAAAGATGGAATACGTTATAGGATTGATTTTAATAGGTGATTAGGTGTACAATAAAGTATAGAGGGAAAGAGATATATACAGCTCTTAAATAGGAGTTAGTCATGTTTGGTATGGAAAAGCAAAAGAAAAAGGGTCAGCCCCCCTTTCTCTTTGATCTAGAAGTAGAGTTAAAAGACCCTGAAAAGCAGAAAGAATACGCAAAGCGTATTGAAGAGCGTGTGGGCAGAATAAAAGAATTTTTGCGAAAAGGTAGCAAAAAAGAAGAGTATGATTATTTAGGAATACTGCTCAATGGCTATCATGCCCTAGCAGTAGTCCTCGGTAGGGCCTCTCAGCAGAGTGCCCCTAAACGCTAGTCATAGTACGCCGCTAAGCTCACGCTCGAGCTTAGAACAGCTAAGAAGGCAATTAGCCAATTAGCAATTTTTAATAATAACTAATCTCCTTAAACAAAGCAAGGAGGCTTTAATGACAAACCCTGCATTTACTGATCCATGGGCAACCTTTGGCGCAACCATGTCAGGTGGTTGGCTAGCTAACCCACAGCTTGGAATTCAGTTCAGCGTTTTGGTCAGCACAATCAACGACTTAACAGCTATTGCTAAGTCAAAAATTGCTATTATGCGTTCTAAAAAGAGTGCAATGAGCATTGCTGATATGTTTGACCTACAGATGGCAATGAACAAACTGACACAGTTCTCAGAGATGTCAACGTCAGTTATTTCGGCCATGAACACATCCGTAAACGATGTTGCAAGAAACATGAAGGGATAATACCCTTTAGGGTATATTATCTATTGCTTCTTGATAGCACGAAGAAGCGGATACAAAGGAAAATTGAGAGTGCTGGGTTATTACAACTGAAGATGGAGTTTACAATATGACAGAAGAAAGTCTCTTAGACTACTTCAAAGAGGATTTTGCACTATTCATCGAAGCTGGTTTTGTTGCCGTAAAGCAACTTGACGAAATAGCTGCAAGACGGCTGTTTAAATCAGCCGAACTTCTCCATCCGGATAATCCGGCCTCTCAATTAGGCCTAGGCTATATAGCCCTACACAAGCTGCAAGTAAATGAGGCGGCAAAAATTTTTGAAGGAATATTAAAAAAAGATCCAAATCACTACCTTGCCCAAGCCTTACTTGGCATCTGCTACATGATGACCAAGGACAAGATCAAAAAAGGTGAAAAGATGATCATGGATGCCAAATCAAAGAGCGACAATCCAACGATAAAGAACTTAGCTGACGTATGTATGGAATGGGCAGAAAATGATTTGAAGAAGAAGAGTTTTTCCCCTCTTGCTCCGGCACGTGCCGAAGAGAGCGAAGAGGAGTAGTTTTTTTAACCCATTACTAGTGGGTGGTATTTATGGCAGAACAAGCATTTCAGAAGTTTGAACAACAAGTCGAAAAGATCGAAAGAGTCGAGAAGGTTGATCCTTCACAATCGACGATGGAGCTCTTGCCGGCTGAAGAGGTTTCTGCCCCACAAAAGGCAAAATTTGATGAGGCTTTAAGTAAAGCTGATTCAAAGTGGGATATTCAAAATCCCAAAACGACTCTTGTGGCCGCAGAAGATCCTGTTCAAAAACTAAGCCCTATAGATCAGATGAGCATAGGCTCACACAAGATCGAACGGCTAAAGCCTGTCACAGTTGATCAAATTGTCGAACAGGCAAACGATTTACGAGCCCGCGTGCAGGCCCCTATCGCGTCTATCGAGGATGTGCAACAAAAGCAGCCCGATCTTCGCCTTAGCCCAGCTCACGACGCTCTACTTACCGACAAGCTGATTCACGTAGATTCAAGCTTAAAAACAGCGCTCAATAAAGTTGGCGTTGAAGTAACAGCGCAAGAGATCCATCAAACTATGGGTCAAAAGCCGCTAGTTAAGTTTCTGAACATGCTCTCAAATAGTGACCGACAGCTTTACACCTTAACAAATGAGATTTCGGCTCTACAAGGACCAAAGACAAACCTTTCACCTGCTGAACTCCTAGCCGTACAAATCAAACTAAGCTTTGTGACGCAGGAACTTGAGTTCTTTACAAACGTGCTCAATAAAGCACTTGAAGGAACAAAAACGGTCATGAACGTTCAAGTATAATATATAAAATATACTTGAATACGAAAGCAGCTTCTTGTTAAACAGGGATTAAAATGACAAAAGAACAAGAACTCTTAGAAGAATATTCACTAGACGACAATGTCGGCAAGATGATGGACCGCTTAGACGAAGTCCAGGTCACTACCGTCTCAGGTCGTATCACAGAAACCATTGGTCTTTTAATTAAAGCCATTGTGCCCCATGTCAAGATTGGCGAAGTCTGCCTCGTCAAACGCGACGGCATGGAGCCTTTGATGACAGAGGTCGTTGGTTTCACAAGTGAAGAGGTGCTGCTTTCCCCTCTTGGCGAAATGAAGGGCATTGGCCCCTCGTCTGAAGTTATACCCACTAGACTCCCCCTTAGCATCAAAGTAGGCCCAAAACTCTTAGGCCGCGTACTTGATGCTCTAGGAAACCCACTAGATCTAGATACAAAGGGCCCTCTTGAGCTTACAGAAACCGTTCCTGTGCTAAGAAGTCCACCTGATGCCTTAAAGCGCAAAATCATCTCAGAGCCCATTTCTACAGGAATTAGAGCCATCGACGGCGTACTCTCTGCTGGCCTTGGCCAAAGGGTTGGCGTGTTTGCGGCTGCCGGTGGTGGTAAGTCTACCCTTCTAGGCATGCTTGCAAGAAATGCCGTTGCCGATGTCAACGTTATTAGCCTTATCGGTGAGCGTGGCCGTGAACTTAGAGAATTTATCGAAAAAGATTTAGGCCCAGAAGGACTTAAGCGCTCGGTTTTAATATGCTCAACATCTGACCAGGCATCTCAGCTTCGCCTAAATGCTGCCTACGTTGGAACTGCTATTGCTGAGTATTTTAGAGACCAGGGAAAGTCTGTCATTCTGATGATGGACTCTGTAACCCGTTTTGCACGTGCTATACGTGAGGTAGGCCTAGCAGCTGGCGAGCCCCCTGCACGCGGCGGCTATACGCCATCCGTCTTCTCAACGCTACCCCGCCTACTAGAAAGAGCTGGAAACTCAGATAAAGGCTCGATTACCGCCTTCTACACGATATTAGTGGCAGGTGATGATATGAACGAGCCTGTAGCTGATGAAGTACGCTCTATCTTGGATGGCCACATTATCCTATCTGCAGAACTTGCAAGGCAGTATCACTACCCAGCTATTGACGTCCTATCATCGGCAAGCCGCGTACTTACCTCTATTACGACAAAAGACCACATACAGCTTATAGGCAGACTGAAAGAGGTTCTTGCAACCTATAAAAAGAATGAACTTCTAATTAAAATTGGGGAATATAAGAGAGGCTCAGACAAAAACGTCGACTTTGCAATAGACTACATTGAAAAGGTGAATCGCTTTTTAAAACAGGGCATCGACGAAAAATGTGGCTGGCAAGAGACCCTGCAGCAGCTAAGAGCGTTATTTAAGTAATATAGGGGACGACAAGTGCCAGAACTATCAGACTTACCGCCATATCCTTTAGGTCAGGTGCTAGAAGTTAAAAAAAAGCGCGTAGAAGATGCTGAGCAGGTTGTAAAGGAAAAGCAGAAGCTACTAGAAATTGAAAAAGAAAAACTTGTAAAGCGCGAGGAAGAGCGCGATAAAGTAAAGCACCACTACGAAGACAAGCTGTTGCAGCTACGTCACGAATATGATACCGGAACGACAAGCAACAAAATTGACCAAGCAAAGCTCTACATCAAGGTAGTGCAAGAAAAGCTTAAGGTAGAAGAAAAAAAGGTAAAAGACCAGCAGGCACAAGTTGAAGTTGCTGAAAAAAACGTAGAACTTGCAAAAAGCCAGCTAAAACAGAGACAAAAAGAGCAAGACAAGATCGAGACCCACAAGAAAGAGTGGATCAAGGACACGATGAAGGAGCTTGCAGTGTTAGAAACGCGCGAAGAAGATGAAGTTGGATCCTTAATGTTCTTGTCAAAGTATATGCAAAATAAAGCCGAAGCTAAAAAAGAGGCCCGTAGAGGAGAGTAAAACCATGATACCAGTAAAAATAAATCCTCCTCAGGATGATGATTCTCACGATATATTGAGAACAGAAAAAAAAGATCCTTCCCAAACAAGAACGACCGCTCCAATGGCCGATGACGGTAGGAAAAAGCGCTTTAGAGAGGTTTTAGACCCTGCTGATGAAGAAAAAAAATCGCGCACAGCAAAGACACCATCAGATAAGGTTGAAGAGGGTGAAGAAAAGCTTTCACCTCTAGAACTTGCTGCAGAGATAAATGTCCATAAGCGTGGTGCTGAGCCAACAATTACAAGCACTCGGGTATTTCATCAAAATGAAAACGAAAACGCTTCCAACCTCATTACTGCTGAAGAGACCCCCACCCCTTCTACCCCCGTAACGACAGAAAAGCCAACAGTTGGGCTTGTGAACAAAAAAGAAGAGGTACAAACTTCTCCAAAGGCAGTTTTAGAAAAGCAAAAAGGCGAAAAAGAGAGCTCTGGTTCCTTTGACAATAACATGGCCTTTACGCCGGCTCCACAGGCGAGCATCATCACCCCCCCAGCTAGCGCCCCCAAAATGCCCGAACAGGTATCAAGTGCCCGCGAGACACTGCTTGCGCTTGCAAAAGCCATGGTAGAAAAAATAGAGCTTATTAAGGAACCCGGCAAAACTGAAACCACACTTACGCTTAACCACCCCCCAATTTTCTCTGGCGTTCAAATTAAAATTACAGAGCTTGACACCTCACAAAAGCAGTTCAACCTCACCTTTAGCAACTTCACAAACCCCGACGCCCGAGCTTTAATAGACCTTGCCAGCAACCAAGACAAGCTCCGAGAAACACTTATTGCCAAGGGATACACCCTGCAGCTCATCACCGTAGAACAAAAAATCCCAGGGCTAAAGTCTACAATGGAATTCAGCGAACTTGGGCTAAATCAGAGGCAGCAAGACCAAGAACAGGCTGGCAGTGCCACGGATGACAACGAAGAAGCCTAGCTTCGCCCAGATATAAGGTATATGCTGAGAAGGTATCTGGTCAGTAATTAAACGCAAAGACACAAAGGTACAAAGAGCGCAAAGAAACTTCGCCCAAAATTAAAAAAATTTAATTATTATATATTTAATTTATTTTAAATTTTTGCG
>JAYRNE010000162.1:0-3777 GCA_041912355.1 Chlamydiales bacterium | reverse complement strand
GCATAAATTAAAAGCGGTGCATTACTGCCCCGCACTCCAAAAAGCCGCATTTTGCCACAGCGGGAATGGCTCTTATTGTAGTTCTTTTAGTATCTTTTGCTATTCAGTGACGATATAGCGTTTAAAGGACTCTTCAGTCCAGTGCTGGTAGGTGCATGGGGTGTTTGGTCCGTTGCCGTAACGGGCATCGTGAGCAAGCGTTGATGTGGAATGTATTACTGTATCCATAGGCGCATCAAAAAAGAGTGCCATAGCGTAGCGTTCAATGCATCCAGCTGCTTTATGAACCCTATGTTCTGTTGCTTGAATGGCATCGTTTGTTACAAGCTGACCAAATTCTCCCACCTGAAAGAGCATGACTTCAGGATCATTTGCTAACACTTTTTTGAAGACACCATCGTTATGCGTGCGTACAAAAAGACCAGCCTCTAGAGGCTCTTCAACCTCTTTACCCTCTTCAAAATAGTGGGCTGGAATAAGCGCCGTAAACAGGCCATGGTCAAAATGGGCACCACACCAGAATGGGTTATCTGATGATCCTTCTATACTTTTACGATAGTAGAGCATTCTGCCTACGCGTGGTATGCCATCAAGAGAAATTCCTGTAGCTTGCCCAATAAGATCAATCTTTTGCATGATATCTACAGCAGTTTCTGACATAACCATTCCAAGCTCTTCATAAGGTGTTTGAAGGTCAATTTCAGTGGGCCACTTATTAGAAGGATGATCTGGCACAAAGGCGTAGTAGGACACTTTAAGATCATCAACTACCCACTTACCATCTGGGCGCTTGAACTTTTCTTTACCGCGCTCATAGCCTAAAAAGAGGTCTCCCGCTTCGCGGTTTGGCGCATAACGCTCTTTAGCCTCTTCTGGTAGCTGTGAAAAGAGGCGCACGGCTTCAATATAGGCTGCTGCTTTTTGGCTATAGCCCGGAATACCTTTTACCCCAACTATACCCTTTTCTAACAGAGCCCTTTTAAGCTGCTCTAAAGCTACAGGCTCATCCTGCACAAGGCTTTCATACGAGATAACATCAAGATCTAGTATTGTAACATCTTCTGAAGCATCACAAACGAGCATAGAGCTCACAGCAAATAGCGCAATAAATCGGCTAAAATAACTCACTTTTTTTCTCCTTTTTTCATGATCGCGAAGCAATATAGCATGAAGGACAAAAAGAACAATAGGCTTTTGGTCCCTTGTAGTTTATCACCAATTTCGTGTATGAAAAGGCAAACTAGGTACTTGAAAATGCAACCTCTCGCATCAGAAAATCAGTGGCAAAAAATAGGTATGGAAAATCATGAGGGCATTGCCTTGCCGCTCTTTTCTATACGCAACCCTGACAGCTGTGGAATAGGCGAATTTTTAGATTTAAAGCCCCTTATAAGCTGGTGTAAGGATATCGGCTTTAGCGTAATTCAGCTTTTGCCGCTTAACGACTCTGGACATGATTCAAGTCCCTATAGCGCTCATAGCGCCATGGCACTACATCCAATTTATCTTTCTCTTGGCGCTCTTCCATATGCTGAAGAATTTCAAGAAGAAATCAAGGCTATGAAGGTGTGCAACACTTCTAAGCGGGTGCGTTATCATAAGGTGCTAGAGGCAAAAGAGGCCTTTTTAAAGCGCTATATAAAGCAGTCGCGAGATCGCCTAAAGGAGCTTCCAGGCTATAAAGACTTTGCCCAAGAATCATGGCTTGAGGGATATAGCCGCTATAAAGTCCTTAAAAGCCTAAATTCTGAAAAAGCCTGGTGGGACTGGCAAACCTTCCCAGAGAGTCTTAACAAAGAAGATTTAGAACATCATAAGCTTGTACAGTTTCTATGCTTTACCCAACTTTCAGATGTAAAACGCGAGGCAGAACGCCATGGCATATTTATTAAAGGCGACATCCCCATTCTTCTAAACCGCGACTCCTCTGACGTCTGGCAATATCCAGAGATCTTTGATCTATCTATGCAGGCAGGAGCGCCACCAGATTACTACGCCGACGAAGGCCAAAAATGGGGCTTTCCTCTTTATAGATGGGAGATGCTCGAACATACCGGCTATAGCTTTTGGAGAAAGAGGCTTGAGCTTGCCCAAAGGTTCTACCACATCTACCGCCTCGACCACATTGTAGGCTTTTTTCGCATCTGGGCTATCCCCGATGACAAACCTGCCAGGGAGGGCTTTTTCTTTCCTCAAGATGAAAATGTCTGGATACCACAAGGAGAAAAGATTTTACGCACCATGCTAAGCTCCTGCAGCATGCTGCCAATAGGTGAAGATTTAGGCAACGTGCCTCCAAGCGTACGCGAGTGCATGACGCGTCTTGGGATATGTGGCACAAAAGTCATGCGCTGGGAAAAGCATTATGACAGTGACCGCTCCTTTATAAAGATAGATGAATACCCCAAGCTCAGTATGACAACCCTTTCAACTCATGACTCTGAAACTCTTGAGATGTGGTGGGAAGGCTATACTGAAGAGGCAGAGGCCTTTTGCAAGACGCTCAACATCCCCTACACTCCCCTATTAACTCCAGAAACTCGTAAAAACGTCATCCACAAAAGCCACGAAACCACAAGCCTCTTTCACATAAACCTCTTACAGGAGTATCTAGACATCTTCACAGAACTTACGTGGGAAGACCCCGAAGATGACCGCATCAACATCCCCGGCACCGTTCAAGAGCGCAACTGGACATTCCGCTTTAAGCCCACCCTGCAAGAGATTATCTCCCATGAGGGCCTTAGGGATTATATGAGGTCGTGCGTGCGTAATAAATAAGCTCAATGATACTATACAGATATGGATAAAGATTTAGAACAGGCTATTGTTGACTGCGTAAAAAAATACCCCGAGATAGAGCTCTTTATGCTCTTTGGCTCGCGCTCTCGTGGCGATGCAAGCGAAAGCTCTGACTGGGATTTTGGGTATATTGCAAAAGAGACTCTCGCAAGTCTTGAGCTTTATGCAGATTTAACCCTACTTTTGAAGACAGATCACGTAGACCTTGTAAATCTTTCTAAGGCTAGTGGCTTATTGCGTTATCGCGTCTCGCGTGACGGCAAAGCCCTCTACCAAAAGCAAAAAGGCGAATACGAAAAATTTTGGCTACAAGCCGTTAATTTCTGGTGCGACGCTGGCCCGATTATTCGCGCTGAATATGAAGCCCTCCTAAGGAGGATAGCATGACAGCCCTTGATAAGGAAATACTCGCTGAGCGTGCAGCTAACTAAGTAGGAATACAAATGCACACCTCCCTTTTCTTTGTTATACTTTCGCTTGTTTTTCCACTCGCTGCTGACGACTGGAAGGGTGCAGATTATGCCAAAAATTCGCAAGTTCAGGTTTCGCATGCTGAAAAACTGCTCTTAAGTAGCTTAACGCTACAGCCCGATGCAACTATTTTGGATATTGGGTGTGGGGATGGGAAAATAAGTGCACGCCTTGCTGAAAAGGTGCCTTATGGCAAGGTTATTGGCATTGACCCTTCAGATTCTATGCTAGAAAAAGCTGAAAGCATGCGAAGCGGCACTTCAAACCTATTTTTTGAAAAAGGGTCAGCTGAAGATTTTGCGTTTGAGGAACGTTTTGATCACATCATATCAATACACGTCATGCATTGGGTAAAAGAGCAAGAGAAGGCACTAGCGAATATCCGAAAAGCTCTTAAAAGCGGCGGCCAAATTCACTTTATCTTTGCCCCATCTAAAGAGGGCCTCCCCTTTCATACAGCGCTTGAAAAGACAGTCGCAAGCTGGAGCGGTTATTTTGAAAGCT
>JAYRNE010000161.1:0-1579 GCA_041912355.1 Chlamydiales bacterium | reverse complement strand
GGCTACGTTAGATACCTTTTTTAGCGATCATGCATGCTGTCCGATAACAGGCCAAAACTTTGTAGACCCTGTTATTACAAACACAGGCTATACCTACGAACGATCAGCTATCCTTAATTGGTTAAAAGATCCGCGCCACACTTGCCCCATGTCAAGAGCGCAAATATACTCCCTAGAGCCAGACCTATTCATGCAAAGGCTTATGAGCGTACTCTATAAAAGAGCAAGTGAAACAATTCCTGATACTAAAGAAGCCAAAAGTGCCCACGAAGCCCTTAAAGAGCTGCTTATCGACGAGCCCTTACACTGGTGTCGCGTGCTTTCTGCCGTAATGCCAAAAAACTGCTACTTTATCCGCAAAAAAAGTGTGGGCGGCGCAAATGAATTTGTCATTGAATTTCGTGGCAAAGACAAAGTTTTAAAACAAAGCTTTCACATAAACGAAGAGGGCAAATTTCAGCCAGAAGGACAAAGTGGCCATAGCTTCAATACTCTTGAAGAGCTCGTAAAAGCCCTAAGTGAATCTGAAGAGAAGAAGCACCTAGTAGGACCTACTCCCCCACAACGTCTTACTCCTGAAAAAATAGAAGAGCTTAACAGCGCCATGGGCAAAGAGGCCTTCTTACTAAACCGCTTTGCAGACTCTACCCTTATGACCCTTATCAAACACTTTGAAATGCGCTTTGAAGATAGCGAAGAAATAGGTAAGAAGAGTGCAGTCAGCCTTGCAGGCTATGTAAGAGCCGGCCAATTGCCTGCCTCATTTCCCTGCTTCACCTACCGAAAGCTTGAACGAGATGGAAGGGAATCGAGGTATCGCCTTGGCATAGTAAATGGCCAAGTGTGCGACGTTGAATTTGTTAATTTGCAGGCGAGTAGCAAAGAAGAATGCCTTGCAAAACTAAAAAGCGATCCAAAATTGTCCGCTGAACAAATCGCCAATGCGGAAGAGTTTATAAAGATTGCAAAATTGCCTAGAAAAGAGAAAGCCAACTATGTTGCAAGACTAGAAAAGAGTAGCAAATTTTCTCCAGAGCAAAAAGATGCGATTATTGCAGAGCTTAAAAAACTAGAATCATTCTCCAAAAAAGAGAAAATAGACTATATTCAAAACCTAATAATAGGGAAATTATCCCCCAAACAAAAAGCAGCCTATATTGAAGAGCTTGAAAAAATAGCCGATCAAGTAGAGTTTCCTGATGTAACTCTCTTTATTCCGACTAACAAACCAGTAAACAAACAGGAGTTAAAACTTGCCTCCATAAAAGAGGAGCAAGTTGTCGAATCGATATCCAATGGGTATGTGGTCCGCTAATTTATAAAAGCCTCTTAATCTTCATTGGCTTAATTTCCCCCATGGCTTATCCTTACTCCCATGACAGATAAACCACACACAAAACCCTTTGTTGCCACGCTTGATAGGGCAAAAGTTGAACTACTGAAAAATGCTTTATTAGAACGGGGCTTTGAGTTTACTACTCCCCAATACACCCTCTTTGCTGCACGCAAAAAGGGGCTTTCAGTTACCCTCTACGCCTCCCTTAAATTGACGGTTCAGGGCAAGGAAATGGCAGAGTTT
>JAYRNE010000160.1:0-6597 GCA_041912355.1 Chlamydiales bacterium | reverse complement strand
TGCCCACCTTAAGGTGTGAATGGTCTACCTTGAAGAAGGTATCCAAAAAGCGGCCAATATGTTTTGGATATTTAGTACAAAGAAGTTCGATGCCATGTAGTCGATCTTCATTGCTAAGATGGCGCATACAACTTTCCGCAATTTTCGCGTTATTAAGTAAAAACGCAACCTCAAATGGAGTGGTAGTTGCCGTGCAACAAGAGCGGGTAAGGCGAGGGTCGTTTAGGGTGAGAAACGATAAGGCAACAGCAGTGTAATCCTTTGATTCATACATCTCTTTCACAACTTTATCTACAAAAGGTTGGGGGCTACCTTCCAAAATCGCCCTGGAAGATCGAGTGTAGCCGGAATTAATGGCCGAGGCCAAGGGGGGCAGATGCAAGTTATTTAGAGCAAGCTTATCGGCGCCCCGCGTAACTAGCTCTCTCACAATTTTGGTTCTTCCAGCTTTTGCTGCATAATGGAGGGGTACATCGCCATTATTATCGGCTTCATTTATGTTTGCTCCTTTATCAAGCAGCTTTCTCACTATACTTCGAGAGCTTTTTACAGCTTCATGCAAGGGGGTTATTCCATCTTTATCTTTGGCATGAACATCCACGCCATCTGTCTCAAGGAGTTTTACTGATGCTGTGCGAAACCCAGCGCTGCATGTAGCGTGTAAGAGCGTGCGCTTTGTTACTGGATCATTAGTAAGAGGATTTAGACCAAGCTCAAGAAATTTTAACACGAGTTGATCAGATTCTTGACTGCCACCAAAGCTTTGAAGGTCGTTAAGAGAAAAGTTTGTTATAGTCTCCACCTGAGTATCTGCAAGTTCTAGGGCAATCTGAGGAAATTTCTTACAAAGAGTACAATACCCTAGTTTTGATAGATGTACGTTTTCAGTAATAAGTTTTTTAATTTGTTCTTCATCGCCAAGATCTATCGCCTTATCAAGCTCAACTTTACCTAATTCACGAGCAAGCTCTGTCATGTTAGCGGCTCTTGCAAGGTCTCGCGCAGTTAAACCATCAGTGTTTTTCGCAAAAACATCTGCCCCTTTTTGAAGAAGCAAGGTCACTATTTGTGCATTTCCTTGCTGTACAGCATAATGTAGAGGTGTCATCTTGTGGGAATCTTGCTGGTTGGCTATAGCTCCTGCCTCAAGCATTTTCCGCACTAAAACGTCATTGTTTAGCAAAATAGCAAAAAAGAGCGGCGTCTGGCCGCAGCCGCTATTATCTTGCGAAAGGTCTACTTTAGCTATGAGCTTTTCGGCAGCTTTCTGCTTGTTATTAGTTAAGGCAAGGTGCAGGTGGCTTGCCTCGGTCAATGCGTGCTTATCTATCAGTGCACAAATAAGCTCTTCGGTGTTTGGCAGTGTATATAGGCCATCGAGCACATCAAGTGTACATTTTTTTGCAAGTTTGACTGCTCTAAAACAAGAGTTCTTATTTTCTCAGGGAATTTTTGGCAAAGGGTTAAAAAGTCTTCGCTCTCAAATTCAAGCCCCTTCGATAGCAATTTGCCCACATGTGTAACGCCATCCTCACGAGCCAAAAGCCATTCAAGAGCACCTAGTGGGCAGAGTTTTGCCATGTCTTTATAGTTGGAATTTAAAGCAAGCTCGGGAAATTTCACCCACAGCGCCATCATCTCCTCTTTTGAAAGGTCCATTTTTTGGCTAAGAAACTGCTGCATTTTTTCCTTATCACCCTGCTCTAGGAGGTAGGAGAATTCATACTTGTGAAAAAGTGCTTGCATCGCCTGATCGCCATGTTTTTTAGCTAAGCTGATGGGGGTTTCGCTGAGGGCATTTTTTTTATAAACATCAACTTCCTTTTGAAGTAGAGCCTGAACGATCGAGTTTAACCCCTTTTGAGTCGCAAGGTGTAAGGGGGTATTGAGTTTTTGGTCGCGCGCGGTTAGATCTATCCCGTGTTCTATAAGCTTTTTTGCCGCTTCAACAAGGCCGTGATGTAATGCATTCAGTAAGTGGGTGCCAGTAAAGGTTGCACCCTTATCAATAAGTTTTACAAGCAGGGCCTGGCACGAAAGTCTCGTTGATAAGCGCCCTATGAGGTCTGCGCTCATACCAGGAGCGACTTCGGGATAAAGATCTAATGCCCGAGAAGCTACTGCAGGATATTTCTCACAAAGCTTAGCAAATTCTTCGCTCGTTGGAGCTCGCTCAAAAAGCTGGGCTTGAAGTGCAGCAAGCTCGCTAGCTGCTTCTACCACTTGAGGCTGTGGCTGAGCAAGCACGGGTTGTGCTACAGCCTGCACTGCATTCCCTAGGGCAGCTACTGTTGTGCCAAAGCTTAGGTCATTAGCAGGAGGTTTAGACATGAATAAGCTAATTTGGTAATTGCCTTCTGAATCTTTTGTATTTTCTATGTGAGGAAATAAAACCCGATACTTTTTCCCATCCAGATTGCTATATAATAATTTACATAGATCTTGGCGCTCTAGCTGAGATGATTGTAGAATGGTAATTTTAAGACTCTCGTACTTCGTGGCAAAGCCGCTAGCTAAAGCACGTTCATAGACGAGAGTGCCTGCAGCCACGCCAGATTCTAAGTAGTCGCCCTTTGGAATGCCAAGTGGATTTGTCATTATTCTCCTTTTAGAAAGGATATATAATATTAAATTATTTAATTATCGTCAAGGGCTTTTTCGCGTAGTGAGCGCTCAAAGGCTTCGTCCTTGAAATGGCTTTTCATGTTATCTAGTGTCTGAATAAGCGCCTTATAGAAACGCTTTTCTGCAATCTCTCTTTGAGAAAATACATCGGCCGCCACCCATAACTGGCACAATTTATTAAATATTTCCTGCTCAGTAGCATCCATTATTCTCTCTCTGTATCGCCACATAAGAGGGTATTCAATCTGTTCAAATGTTTCCCTGCGCCTATAGCTATTAATGTCTGGAAGCTGTACGACATCAAGAAGGCTATTGAGGTGCTCTGAATCCATATCTCTGACTAAGTTAAAGAACGTATCTTGTGAACTATATCTTTCAGTAAAAATGGGAAGACCCTTTCTAAAAAGTGCTAAGCAAATTTCATGCTGCTTCGCATAGTAGGCAGAACTTAAGACTTTCCCGCCAACCTTTTGGTCGATGGGGGCATCTGCATTTTCAATGAGGCACATTACTAACCCCCAGTTTTGGGCAGAGCTTAAAGAGGCTGCATGCTCCTGAAAGGTAAAGCCCATTGCAGAAACAATACCTCTACTTTCAGCATAGTCGAGCTCTCTATCTTCTCTGAAAGCTACGGCAGCGGGCAAGGTATAGCGATACTCTTGTGCACTTTTATTTGCCCATTTCTGAAGGGTTTCTACTAAGTCTGCAGATTTTGGGGTAATTTGTAGCTCCCTAATTGCCTGCAAAATTGCTTTACAGAAGTTGGCGCTACACACATTTCGCTGTTGTTCATTAACCTTATATAATTTTTGATTTGGAAAATGGGCTCCTGTCCATAAACTGCATAATTTGCCAAATAGTCTCCTATCACTCCATTCATCCCATTCTTTTTCTTTAAAACGAAGGGCAAGGTGATAGGCAATTTCCTTAACCGTGTCTGGGCGAACTGCTGGAAGTTCTACTATTTCGGTAATTTTATGAAGATCATCGGATTTCCACTCCCTTACCATTCTAAAAAATGGCTGCTCACTGCCCTGCTGTTCGTTGTAGAGGGGAAGACCCGCTTTAAAAAGCGCCTCACATGTTTCAAGGCTTTTATGTCGAGCTGCCTCGGTCAAAATTGCATACCCAATTTCATGAGGAGGGGCCTCTTTTTTCTCACTAATCAGGAAGATCACGATACCCCAGTTGCCGGCTCTAGCTAAAGTAACAGCATGCTGTTCTAGAGTGCAGCCCATCTGACGCACGATTTGGCGATGCTGGAACTTTCTGGCAATTTCCTCTGGTTTTTTAGGCTCAAGTGATAAGGCTTTTCGTTCATCGTCGGGATTTTCGGTGCGATAAAAGGTTTCCCATGGATCTTCAGCAAGGAGGGTGCCATCGTGATCGATTACTTTATCGTTCAACATTGCGGCGCCATCGCATGCTCTATAGCTGCATTTTATGCCAAGCCCATCGCCGTAAGGAAGGTTTGGCCCTGAAGCCTTTTCTCTTGCTGTTTTAATTTCTTTGAACCACGCTCTTATAATGTCGCTAAGATCTCCTTCTGGGTGATAGTCTACATGCCACCTCACTGAAAGCTCTTCGATAGGCTTTTGCTCCTCGGCTACCATTTTCTCAAAGAGGGTGAGAAATCTTTCGTATAAAGGGGCGATCTCTGCTGGCGTAGGCTTAACACTCTTTTCATTGGCCATTGCAAGAAGCGCTCCAGCGAAGGCATTAGACTTCTCCATTACATCATGTTCATCTTTAAACGCCGTGTCGTTTTGGCGGCGACATATAAAAAGCGCAAGGCGTTTAGCTGCAGGAAGGGCGGCCCCATCACCAGCGGCTATAAGATCTGTCTCAAACCTAGTGAATACAACCTCTCTAACGGGTTCAGCAGAAGGAGGTTGGACAGGTGGCGGCGGGAGTAAAGGTCCTGCCTGTACAACCTCTTCTACCTTAGCTTCTTGCGGCGCTAGCTCCCTTCTTACGCGCTTTCCAGACCTCTCTTGCTCTTCGTCGATATTTGTATTTGACCCGATTGCGCGTTTAAAAGCATTTACTATAAATGACATGACTTATCTCTTATTATTAAAAGAAGTTATTATAAAATTATTGACTCTTTATTTACAACTCTAATCTGGACCACTACTTGTTTTTAAACTGGATTGCCTGGAGTTTTAGTAAGGTGAGGATCAAGGCCATGTGATTCGGTTCAAAAGAATCGCCAACGAAGAGGAAGTTGTTGAGTTCGGTATTGGGAGGTGCTGCATCTTGCAGGTTTGTTTTAGCCCAATCTATATAAAAACTTCTATAACGATCGTCGGCCATAAGGTTGTATACCCATTCATAGATGGCTAAAGCTGTATAGCGGTTATCAAATGCCCGTCGAACCTTATCGTGCTCAGGAAGTGTCATATTGGCAAAGCCGTTTTGTTCAAATTCATCGGGCAGTCTAAAGGCATGGCGATCGGCAAGCTGTAGCTCGCTCCCTAAAATACGCTTGAAGTGGCGAAGGGCGTGGCTACTTTGAGCCTGCATTACATAGGGCTCTGAAAGTAATTTAAGCACCACAACACCGCGAAGCACCTGCAGCTGCTCTAGAAAGGAGCTTGATAAAGTAGGTGCGACGTTGAGGCAGTAGGTGTTATAAAGATCAAGTGCTGTTGAAAGGTACTGTGTGCCGCATAGGTAAGATGCTTCAGAAAGCTTTGTGGCAATATCCCTAACTTGGCGAGTAGTCTTGTTTTCTGGTTTTGTCTTTAGATAGAGTGTAAGATTATTAAGCGCTCTTCTAATGATTCTATAAAATTCTTTTAAGGCTTCAGTGCCTGCTGTAGGAGTGCCTGCAAAGGCGGTTTTATTTTTTACTCTTTGTAAAAATAGAGAAGCTTGTAGCTTGATTTGGGCCTTGTTGTCAGCTTCGCTATTGTCAAAACGGGTAAGTATAAGAGAACGATCCTGCCTTTCAAATGTTTTTGGAGGATGTGTATTAAGTACAGAGTCTACTTGTAGGTGGGCAGGGTTTGCATCAAAAAACTTGCGGAGGATGAGCTCGTGTGAGCCTGGATATTTTTGCAAAAGAAGCGCTACACCGCGTAGCTTTTGCTCCTCACGCATATGCTTTAACACTAAAGCAGCATCAAGGTCTAATAAAAAGACTGGCTCAAGTGCCGTTGTTTTATCTGTACAGTAAGCCTGGACAAAAGCATGCCTATCAAGATCCCGTTTAAGGGCAGCAACGATGTTTTCATAGCTCTCTAGTCCGTAGCCTTTATAATTTGCTGGCATAGCGTGTCGGGCATATATAGTCTTCCAGGAGAAATTATGGGCCTTACCTGCAGCAATGAGTGGAAGTTGGCCTTTATTGTTCGGAAGCATGGGGTTGGCACCCTGCTCTAAAAGGAGTTTTGCGATTTTTTCACGATCTTGGCTGCTCCTGTGGGAATCTACCATGCTTGCACTATAATGTAGGGGAGTATTTCCCTCTTTATCCCTTGCATTAATATCAGCCTTAGCATGTATCAGGGCTTGAACCAGGATAAAACTTTCTTGCTGAACAGCAAAATGAAGCGCTTGGCAGCCGCTATCTGCATCTTTGCCATGAATGCCAACGCCCTCATGTATAAGGCTTACACAAAGATACTTCGTAGCATCACCTGGAGCATTTTTAAGAAGCTTTGTGAGGAGGTTTTCTGAAAATTGCTTCACAATATCAGGATAGTCTTCACGTAGGTTATGAATGGTTGCCCCAAATGAGTTCCAGATAGTTACCACCTCTTCGTCAGTAACCTGTGCGCCCTGCTGTAGCTGGAAAAGTGCCCTTGCATAGTCATTAGCGTAAAGACACTGAATCACAGAGGGGCTATTTGCAATATAGGTGGGTATGGCAGCGTCGTCTAGTGCTATAAGACGTTGCTGTACAGGTAAGTTATCGCGAACTAGCTTTGCGATAGCAAAAGCTGTTTGATAAAATTTATTTATTTC
>JAYRNE010000159.1:0-4366 GCA_041912355.1 Chlamydiales bacterium | reverse complement strand
CGAGGAATGGGTGATAGTGATCAAGAGAAAGCGGGCGGTGATCGCTTTATTATGCCTCGCTTTTTTACAGCAGCGCTTGTATCTATACCTATTATATATCTGCACCATGGAATGGTGACGTTTGATCCCCGCATGGGGCTTGTAGCAGTATTTGCAGGGGCATTGCTTGGCTTTTTGCAGTATTGTCTTGGAAAAAGCCTGCAATATGGCCCTTCAGGGCTTACCTTTATTTTTGCTTCAAGTGTTTGTGTGTGGCCCCCTCTTTTAATGTTTTTTTTATTTGGTGAAGAATTTGGACATGGATATACGCTCTATAATTTAGTCGGATCGTTTTTAGTTATTGGGGGACTCTACTGGATGGGAAAAGGTGGAAAACAAGAGGAGTCCCCGAGCTTTAATAAATGGCTTATCTGGGTGGGCATTGCCTATCTTGCTACGACACTTTATTATTCCCTCTTTCAATGGCGTGCTTTATTACTTAAAGATAACGTGCCAGAATCCATATTCTTGCCATTTCATTCTGATGCTACTCAGGGCGATCTTTTCATGGCGCTCACATTTTTCGTGGCAGCTCTTAGCCAGCTATTCATAAGAGGCAAAAAAGAAATATCTCCAACAACAAAGCAGGGCTTTTTTATGTCCGGTATTTGTTCAGGAATTCTGTGCGCTGTTTCAACCTACTTTCTTTTGCTAGGAACTGAGTGTGCCTCAAGCGATACAGAAAATGCCCTGATATTTCCCTTGAACACAGTCATGATGATTCTCTTTTGTAATATCTGGGCATCTCGCTTCTACAATGAAAAGCTTATCTGGCCTGCAAATACTCTTGCCCTAGCAGGGATCGCTATCGCTACTTGATGACTTTCATAGCATCGATTTTTTTAGATGACTATCTACAACGCGCTTTGCTATGTCTTCAATAAACATCCAGAAAAGGCAGTAGATCCATATGTAGACTACATACAGCCAGGGGATAGGCGTGACTAAAAATCCAAAGCCGACAATCATTGCGGCAACTACTTGGGTTCCTAAAATAGCTGTAAGAAGTATTGGGGCGGGGTAGGGCTTGCTCCAAAACCACTTTCGAGAGCGCACGATAAAGAGGGTGACGTGCCCTGCAAGCGATAGCTTGAGGAAAATAATCGACTGAAGCTGGTTAAAAGGAACGTGAAAGACAGAATCTGCAATGATAAGCAGCAGAAATGTCGCTATGAGACCGATCCCGCCGAGTATCGAGGCCATCACAATCACCCGATGCATGTTCCAGCGAACCGGTTGTGGGGGAAGTAAAGTACGGTCGTAGGCAATTGTCATGATTGGAATATCGTTTAAGAGTGCGAGCATTATCAGCATAAGAGCGGTTATGGGGTAAAAGTTGTAGATCAGCATCGCAAGCACCATGAAAAACATGATCCGTATCGTCTCAGTTACCCTGTAGGTGGCATAGGTGTTCATCTTTTCAAAGATGCGCCTTGCTTCTTCAATGGCTGCAATAATGACAGAAAGACCCGGTGCTGTGAGAACAAGCGAAGCTGCTTGTCGTGCGGCATCTGTAGCCCCGCTTACAGCTATACCAAGATCTGCTTGCTTTAGGGCTGGGGCATCATTCACCCCATCTCCTGTCATGCCCACTATGTGGTTTTTTTCTTGTAGGGCTTTAACTACAAGGAACTTGTTTTCCGGATAGACTTGCGCAAAGCCATTTGCCTTTTCAACCTTTTCTGCAATGTCACTAAGTCCTACTTTCTTGTTTTCAAGGGCAAGTTCTGTAGCACTGAAAATATGAGTGCCTATGCCGAGCTCTTTAGATACTTCTTGGGCAATGAATAGGTTGTCGCCTGTAAGCATTTTTACTTCAACGCCGTGGACGTTTGCCTGTTTAATGGTCTCGATAGAATCATCGCGTATTTGATCATAGAGGGGCAGTAGCCCTAAAAACTGCCAAGCTCCTTCAACATCGGCTTTTGCGACGCCAAGTGTTCTATACCCCTTTTTGGCAAATTCATCGATCTTTTGGTTGACCTGTGCTTCAAAGGCAGGAGCTTTCTTGCAAAGTTCTAATATCACCTGTGGAGCACCTTTTGTGACCCAAAAGCGTTTGCCTTCAGATGTGCGGATGAAGCTTTCAGTCTTTTTACTTACAGGATCAAAGGGGGTAAATTTTTCTTGGGAGTGGGCTGTAAGGGTATCTTTATTCTTCACGGCATCTATAATGGCTTTATCGATCGGATCTAAGTCTTCAAGTTTTGAGGCTAAAGCCGCCATAAAGATGACTTCATCGCTTGTTGCTTCTGAAAAGAGCGCAGGCTCTCCTAAAGTGAGCTTGTTGTAGGTAAGTGTGCCTGTTTTATCGCTGCAGAGAGTGTCAATTCCTGCCATCTCTTCAATAGACTCAAGGCGCGAAACAATGGCTTTCATCTTGGCAAGCACAAGTGCCCCAACTGCCATAGTTACAGAAAGCACTGCAGGCATAGCTACGGGAATAGATGCTACAGTTAAGATGAGGGCAAATTTTAAAAGTTCAAAAAGGGGAGCGTCTCGGGCAAGTTGAACAAGGATCATCACCGACACAAGCCCTAAAGAGGTGTAGATTAAAAAATTACCAATTCTCAAAATTGCCTTTTGAAAATGGGAAACAGGCTTTGCTTCTGCTACAAGTTTTGCCGTTTTTCCAAAATAGGTCTCTTTTCCTGTTGCTGTTACAAGTGCAACCATTTCCCCTTTTTGAGCGATTGATCCTGAGTAGACTATATCTTGCTGTTTTTTTGTTACAGGCAGAGATTCTCCTGTAAGGATAGACTGATCAACAGAAAGGTACTCTCCCTCAAAAAGAAGAGCATCTGCCGGAATAATATCTCCAAGGCGTATGCGTATAACATCACCCCGGACAAGATCCTGAGAGGCTATCTCTTGCCAGGAACCATCCCGAAGCACGCGGCTTTTTATAGCCAGTTTTTTTTTCAGGGCTTCTATTGCATTTCCAGCCTGATATTCTTGCCAAAAGGCGACAAGGGCATTAAAGATAAGAAGGGTCATGATTAAGATGAAATCAGAAATATGCTGTACAAGGAGCGAAAGAATTGCTGCGGCCTCAATCATCCAAGGGATCGGCCCCCAGAAATAGCCAAGCGCTTTAAGAAAGAGATTTTCCCTCCTTTCAATAATGGCATTTGGGCCGTACTCTTCAAGTCTTTTTTTGGCAGCAGCTCGGCTTAAGCCCTTTGGGGAGCTGTTGAGCTTTTGAAACTGCTCTTCATAGGCGCGCGTCATAGAACTTTCCTCAAAAGCTTATTATTAAGAGGAAGAAAATAAAAAACAATAATTCTTTGTGGTTTGAAAGGACGAGCCCGCCATTGGCGGGCTATAGTGAAATTTATGCAGGCTGAGTACAAAAGCTTGCTTGCAGCTCTTCGGCGCACGCTTTTACAACTTCAGGCAAAGAGCCGGTATCATTGTAGATGCGTCGCTGGCGCAATGCTCCATTCCCCAGCCTTAAAATATTCTTTATGTTTTGTAGCTCTTCGTAGTTATTCAAGCTTCGTGCGATAGGACCGAGCTCTTCAACGAGGCTATAGATTTCATCGGCTATTTGCTTTCTTGTTTCTGTTGTGTGGCAGTAAATAACACCATTAAAACCATCGCGCGCTGCAATAAGAAGGTTTTCAGGTGTAATCCAGTGCTGTTCTTGAGTCCACTTCCATCTTTTAGGGTCTTTATCAACCCACTCTACAAGATTTTGAATGAGTGCCACGATGGACATAATATCCGGAACAGAGTTTACAGCATCACAAATTCTAAATTCTATTGTGCCGTAATGGATGTTTGGCCTGATATACCAGTAGAGGTCTTTTGGAGATTTTATTGCACCGCCTTTGAGGAGTGTGCGATAATATCTTTCAAGATCGCTCCAGTTCTCAAGATAGGGAGGAAGACCCCCTGTAGGAAATGACTCTAAAATATTGGGTCTTGCGGTTTGCATGTCTGTATTTTCTCCATGCCAAAAGGGGGAGTTTGCAGAAAGGGCAAGAAGATGTGGCAAAAAGCGGTACATGGCGCGAGAAAGAGACATTGCTTTTTCTGCATCAGAAACGCCAATGTGTACATGAAGGCCATAGACATTCATCCGCTTTACAAGCCAACGGAATTTTTTTTGAAGGGTTACGTAGCGTGGATTTGGAAAGATTAGACGCTCAGGCCACTTCTGAAATGGGTGTGTACCACAGGCTCCAATTGCAAGTCCTAATTCTTCGACTATAGGATATAAGGAGGAGAGAGTCTGTTCTAGGCATTTGCGGCATTCTTTCACATCTATAGCAACTTGAGTATCAACTTCTAGCATGGATTGGTGAATTTCGGCCTTTACATG
>JAYRNE010000158.1:0-2602 GCA_041912355.1 Chlamydiales bacterium | reverse complement strand
TAAAGGTAAAGATAGTGGGTTTATCGTTGATGAAACGTTATCAAATTTTGAAAAATTCGGAAAGTTTCTTACTCAAACGCCTGACAAAAGTGCAATGTCGCCAATAAAAGAAGTTGCCCTTTCTAAAGAGCAAAAAACCGTAAGAACCGCTCTTATTGATAAGCTAAAAGGAAGCGCTTCTAAAGGTTCTGCAAAGCCTGCATGGTTTGGGACAAAAGAAGAGGCTATGAGCGTTCTTGAAGATGGCAAAAGGTATGGCAAATATGTGGCAAAAGAGTGCCTCTTGTATGCAATTCCCGAAAGCGATGAGGTTGGCGTTTTGTATAGAAATGAGGTCAATGGCGAGATTGTTGAGGGAATAATCAGCATCGATTTTACACTCCAAGCAGTTGGCGTCAAAGAAGTCGATATTCCTAATGGCAAATTTAGAATAGTAAATCAGGCTGAAGAGGAGCCTTCTGAGATAACAAATATAAAAGACTTAAGCGCTTTGCTCTCTCAAAAAGGGCTCAAAATAGCCACTAATTTACCTAGTCAAGTAGCAGCATCTAGTCAAGAGGTGCAAAAATTGCACGATGCGATACAGAAGCAGAGCGGCTATTTGTTTAATGAATTCACAGAGGTTGGGGCTAAAACAGAGCTTCGTAGACTAAATAAGTATTTTCCAGGAGAAGTTGCCCCACGATCATGGCTTGTTATTCCACATAGAGAAGAGGCTGGAGTTTTTGCAAGAGCAGGAGGTGCTCTTCTTGGAAATATTCCTCTAGGTTTAGGGGGGTATGCGTTTAAAAAGCTGAGTGGGCAAGAGGATGAGTACCTATTTGCAGTAGCGCCTGCGAGTGCAGATCAAGATATTCTTGTTTATCGCGTAGTTATTAATCCGGAAACAAAAAAGTATGAGTTGAAAGATGCGCAAGGTGCCGATTTAGGCACATATACAGAAATACCTGCACTACTTACAAAAATAGGCGCAAACACCAGTTTAAGTCTTAAAGAAATGAGAGCTAAGGAAGCTGAGGTGAAAAAAGAGATTGCTGCTAAAGAGCCTCAAAAGCCTTCTACACTGGCGTGGGGTGCTACAGGGGTTTGGAATGTAACTAAAGCCTTGGCAGGTGGTGCCGCTTCTGCTGCAAAAGGTGCTTATGGCATGTATGCTGAAAGTGGTGCTCAAGACACTACTGCACAAGCTCCCGCAGCTCCGCCACCTGCTATGCAAGCTTCTGCTGTAGCCGCAGCGAAAAAAACCTCTGAGGCAAAGCCAGTGCTAGCTTCAACACCTGCACCGGCTGCTGAAGCCCCAGCCCCTGGTGCAAACCCGGCAGCTCAGCTCGCTGAAAGAAGGGCGCCTAAACAAAAGACTGCTGCAGTTCCTGCAAAAAAAACTGCAAAGCCAGCTCCTCCTCCAGCGACTACAGGTGCTGCTCCAAAGCCTATTGGGAAAGAGCCAACTGCTGCTCAATCAAGAGCTAGAGAGCAATTAGCTAATGAAAGTGGTGAGTCGCCACCTAAGTGGGGAGATATAAATTCTGTAACAAGATTTCTAAAAAAAATATATAAGCAGACGTATTCTAAAAAAGAAGCCGAATTTAGAAAACTTGTTGGGGATGCCGGGTTTACTATAGGCGAGATTGATAACAAAAATAACTTTACTGTACAGATAAAATAATTTGTAACTTTCATGAGGCCAAAATCGTCTAAACCCGATTTTGGCCTTTTATTTTAGGGTTCTTTTGGCGGAGGTGCGAAGCGAATTTCTACTTTGGCGAAGGGCTTGGGGATCTGCATTTGGTCCCAGGTGTTGAGGTGCCAGACTGAAGAGGCGTGCCAGTGCATGGTGAGGATGTGGGCTTGGGCTTTTTCGGCGGTGTAGGGTAGGCCCGGTTTTATGACGTGTTTGGGGCCGCGGGGGCCGTCGGGGGTGATGAGAATGGTTTTGCCCTCTTCAACTGCTTGGACCATCTGGAGGAGGGCTGCGTGGCGCTTGTTGCTGGCGACTTCTATAGCCTCAGCATTGGAGTAAGTGTTGATGTAGGCGCTTAGTATTTTTCCATCGCGGCTTTTGCTTACGACAATGGCTAAGGGGTGCTTTTTAAGGACCTTTCGTATGAGGGGCGCTAAGAAAAGCTCGTCGTGCCAGAGGGATATGATGAGGCGCCCTTGGGTCTTTTCTTGCAAAAGCTCCTTTCCGATAAAGCGTACCTTAAGCGTTGCAAAGAGAAGCGTTGTTAGAAAGCGCAAGAGGTAACCTGTAAGCCATAATACTGGCTTTGAAAAGAAGATGCGTGAGGCAAGTGGCGGCTTTTTTTTCATAGTAGTAGCCTATAATAATCGCATGAAATTGTGATTTTTTCCAGGAGTTTTCAAGGTAAATTTTTGATAGGGGGATGGTTTAAGCCCAGTCTCTTTAGTTTAGACATTTGCATGAGGCTGAAGGCCTCTAATATAATAGCCTAGGGCATCTGCCCTAGGTCTCGAGTTTGGACGTTTACCGCCCGAAGGGATTTGGGAGTGCGGGGCAGCGAAGGAACCCTATCAAATTTATCCACAGTGTTTTATGGGTAATTTCGTACAAAACGGGTGTGTGTGTGGTTTCGTTAGCGCT
>JAYRNE010000157.1:0-4536 GCA_041912355.1 Chlamydiales bacterium | reverse complement strand
TGGCAATGTGAATAACGATAACAACAAACCTAATAATAGTAATAATAATAACGTACCAAACAACGGCGCCGACGAATTTGGTTATGCTAGCGTTGAAGCCTTTAACCCGTTTAACCTACAGCAAATGGCACAAGCTGTACAAGAGATGCTCCCTCCAAAGGATGAAAAGAAAGCATCTCCTGTACCTAGCACAGTTGCTACCCTTCAGAGCTACAATAAAGACTACAGGGTAGATGACTATGACCACCTTATAGCAGAGCTTAACAGAATTAATGGGGATATCGAGACTAGCAATAAATTTAATAAGGGGCAAAAAATTGCGAAATTAAACCTTGAACATATGGTTAATCAGTTAACGCGCTTTTCTGGATGTGCAGGTAAAAATTGCAAATTCGTATGGCAAACTAGAACTATGAAGCTACGAGGGTGCGGCAAGACAGTAGAACGTGTCTATATTCCCGGAGCATTGATTATCTATGGTAAAACTAAAGATAAAAATACATTTATACGTTTTACTGATGAATTTTGTAGTGCATTTTTAGGACTTAGAGATGAAAATCACTATCCGCCCATAGAACATTTTATGAGCATCATGTTTGAAGTTACAAGAAAATTTTTAAATAATGAAAAACCAAAAGAGTATGGTAATATAGTCTATATCATTAAGAGAAATAATGCCGAATATAAAGTTGTTGTAGAAGAAAACAATAAAAAACCAAATGAATTTACACTAATTACTTTTTATAAATTGTAATAATATGAGTAAAAAGGATAAATAAGATCGACTTTTAATTAGAAAAAATGCTACTGTTGTAACTTAGAATTGGAGGAGATCGTGATTTCCACAGGAATTGGAACGCCTTTTACAAGCCCAGCTACAATTTGTGCACAAAATGTTGAGCAAGTGCATTCGGATCTCGTCAATAGACTCTCAACGGGAGATTTATCTCGCACTACACGCAACGACTACTACCACTCTTACCGCAGACTAATCAACTATGAATTTTCGAATTTTGCTCAACTTTCAAACTCTGACTCTATCGCTCATTGGCAAAACGTCCTAAATGCTCTAAAAGCAGAAGAGTGCCCCATAGCTTACGATTCGGTACTAAGCTCTGGCTGCAGCCACATCCATATGGCTACAGCTCTTCACTCATTTATTACATTATTACGCTCGTCAGGCCCCTCTCCTTTATTTTTTCACAATAAAGTCCTTCCTCGCCTAGAGGCGCTTCTAGAGAACTATATCGATATTGCAATTATTATCAGCGCACTGCGACATCATCCAAATCCTAACGAGCTTAACTACGAGGCACTTGTACAGGAATTTCTCACAAAAGAAGCTTTACATCTTGAAAATTTAAACGAGATTCTCTTTCCAGTAGCATACGTGGCACCAGACACTAAGAAAGGCCATTTTATGCTATGCAAGGCAAGAAAGGGGCAAATTCAAATCTTTAACGCCCTTCCATTAGCACACGATAAACCTATTGGCGAGGCTCGTTTACACAACAAAGTAGCTCGTGTCTATCAGCTACGTTGCGCCCATACAATAAGAAGAAACGACAGCTTTGAAGATACAATAAACCGTATACTTGCGGTTCTCCCCTTGCAGCTTAGGGGCCATATGATCAAAATTGTTGGGGCAAATCCAGAACCTCAAAAGCTCCACCGTGTAGCCATGGAATGGATATATAAAACCTTACAGAGTAATGGCGAGCCAATAGAACACCCCCAAACTACGCTCTTTTCCTACACCCAATACACTGAAGGCAACATCTGCGTGCCAATGGCCTTTCACATGCTTATCCAGTCCCTCACTAATCATGAGGTTGCAAAAGCACAAATTCCAGCGCAGAGACATCAAGAAATCAAAGCCCAGTGCGATGGCTTTTGGGCGGCTTTTAAGGCTTACGTCGCAAAGGTTATTCATTAAAGACATTTAGGTTTTTTGCCCCTTGCTATTTTTACGGATAGTAACGTAGATTATTTGCTCCTATTGGGGATAATTATGACTATTGATAGCACGTTACTAACAAAACTAGAAGGGTTACATCTTACTACTGCAGAAACTGATACGAGAGACCCTGAGACACCCCAAACTTCCCAACTTCGCAATCTACACCGACTTCAAGAACTTGGAATTGTAGATCAGCTTGCCTACCTTTATCCAGGCTTTAGCTTTGACTATGCCCCGACAGATGAACTCTATGTGAACTTGCACGAGCTTCTTCATGAAGAACATGCGCCAGGAATTTCGCTACTTGCCATTATTGACGTTTTAAGAAAAACACTACACACAAGAAGCCATGCCCCCATACTCTATGGCGAAGAGATGCAAGGGATTGTAGGATGGGAGTATCTTTCAAAGCGCTTTTTAGAGCTCGTGCATCAACGCGCCCCTCACGCTTTACTTGAAGAGGTATTAAGCCCAGAATGCCTTGAAGAGGCAAAAGCTGCATGCCAGAAAAAACCTCGCAAGCTCACACTACTCTTTCTCTTACAAGAAAGGGTACAAATACAATCTCTTTACAACCTTCTAAAAGCAAAAAAGCTACTCACAGAAGCAACCTCTTTCCTAGAGTCCAATAAAGAGGGATTTTGCTACGTCCACGAGGAGCAATATGTTCACTTTCGCTTTCAGCTCCCTCACGAAACTCACTCAACTATTCACACAAGCGGCGAGGCCTTTCACATATGGCTGACAGATGCATTTCTCGAAAAAAAAGGCCCTATCTGCTTTCCAGAGCTAGGTTTTGCCAACCAGTGGTGTGTCGACGCCATGCTCAAACTTTCTCACTTTTATGTAGATGATAGTAGTTCTGCCGGCCACCTTCTTTTCAACCTAAAAAATGGATATGATCCTGTAGTAGTCCCAATGCGACTTGCCGCTTTTGAGGCTTGGCAAAATATATGGCAGCTCTTTGACGCTCGTGAGATGCTCCTATTTTTCCAGTTTGCAGACATACAAAAATTTCCTGTTACCATAAAGCTAGAGGTTGATCCCACAACGAGCTTTTGGCATGCATGCCTTGATCTTTTAAACCACATCTCCTATCCCGAACTTGAAGCAGTATTACAAGTCTTTGGAGCAATACGGTGCAGGCTACCATCAGATAGCGGCCTTACAGTGACTTGCACCGATGTTCTCGGAGCGCCTCATCTTGTTTTTCAAGATGCCACATGCACCCTTAAAGTACCCCTCAATCTTGCCCAAGCGGTTGATACCGTTTCGAAAATAAAGAACCTCGATTTTGCGCATCACCTCTATAGCGCTCTTACTCAGCAAATACGGCAAGAAGTAAAGAGCACCCCAATGCTTGTTACGCATCTTCCCAAGCTACCTGATACCCTTCCCTACCTTGTAGAGGTAACTCTAAGCGGCTTATACCCCCATCTTTTTTCTAAAATACTCGAGCCATTTATTGCCCAAGAGCCAAGTGAACTCCTTTTTCAGGCTATGCAAGTAGCCTTTATCGCCCAAGGACTTGTTTTACATATAGATCCCATCAACCCAGTCGTAAGCTATATCGAAGAGCTTTTGATGGCACCAAATGGTGCGTGCAAAAGGGCCGGCCAAAACCTTCTTGTTTCTTTAGAGGGCCATGCAGCCCTAAAAGCAAAGTGGCTTCCTCAGCTTCCAGAAGTAAGTGTAAAGCTTTATGAACAGCTAGCAAATGATCTAGAAGCAACAGAAGAGCAAATAAATTGCTGGCAAAAAAGCCCCCACGCACTCCAGATTCACTCTTTACTTAAAAAATCCCGGCAAGCAGCAGTAAGTAGCGCTGAAGCCGTTGCAAGCCATCAAGAGGGCTCCCCTCTTAGCCCAGAACTCAGAAAAAAGATCTTTAAGGCATTTGCCTATCATAAGGCATTTTCTGTAGAGCTAAACGTAAAGGTTGTAAAGGCACTTTTGCGTATTGCGAATGCTCATCCTTCAGATCGCAATGAACTTTTGCTAAAAGCTATTGCCATGGCTAACGCCATCTATGAACAGGAGAGCTTTAAACCAAAACTAGCGGCGGCAAAATCTCTTGTACAAGCATGCCGACCAGATGATTCTGTTAGGATACAAGAGGCAATCTGGCCCTCTCTTAAGCTTGCAAAGAGTGATAACCATTTAAGCCAAGAATTTGCCAATATTATTGAAGAGCTCATAGTAGCTTTTCTTCCTCGAGTCGGACTTACAGTACTAATCGATATGTTTGATACTATGTATTCCAAGGCTCATAGCTCAGCCGAATTCATGAATACCTTTACAGCTGTAGCTCCAAGGCTACTTACCCTCTCATGTGAAAGTAAAGAGCCAAAAATTACCACGCGAACTCTCGCCCTTTTGCATACCATTTACACACAGTACTCTCGTCAGTATCAGGAGTGTGTAGAGGAGATTCCTGACTTGGAATAGCTCGCATCGCGCCTCTACCTTACACATATAATGCTAAATGGATGGGAAGAAAGCACCCAGGGATTTTTTGATTTTTTTAGACGTTGCTGCTTCCCAGATATTGGGCAGGTAAGTGCAGCATCTGGCTT
>JAYRNE010000156.1:0-4839 GCA_041912355.1 Chlamydiales bacterium | reverse complement strand
CCTCTATAGCATAGGAATAGCACTCGAAGCTCGAAGGCTCCATAGTTAGGGCCATTATAAAGGCGTCAAAGGCTTGCTTATACTCTTCATGCTGGAGGTGGCAAGCTCCTAGGCCTACCCAGAAATCGGCCGCATAGGGGTTTATTTTGGTGAGGAATAAGAAGGCTGCCTGGGCCTCGTCGAACCGGGCGGCATACATATAGTCAAGAGCGTGCTCGTAGAGGGTGGTTAGCTCCTCACGAGAAATCCCCAAAACATCCTGAAAAATCTTTGTTTTGCCTAAAATTTCGTCTATATCACGGGTGTTATCAAGCCCACGAAATGAGCTATTTTTGGCAGAAACATGCTTGTGGGCATGGGGATGCTTATGCGTTACTTTATGGCTTTTTGACCTTCTCATACTTCATCTCTCCCTATCTCTATTGTATATCAATATATTATTTTAATACGAGAGGTAACGCAAAGCCTTGATTATTAATAGCATTTATATGAAAATAGATCCTTATTTAGAGATTATTCATGTTACATGCTGTTGCCCGTAAAAATAAAATCAATTTAAACGACTATCCATATAAAAAGGATATAGCGAATAGGCTTATTTTATCTGAATTTACTCCTACAGAAATAGAGGTACTTCAGGAGCTTCTCTTCCACCCCAGTAAGTGCGATATTAGCGAACTTGAATCCAATGTTTCATGCAGCAAAAATGAACTCGATGAAGCACTCACCACTTTTAGTAAAATTGGCCTTACTGTCAAAGAGCGGGATTTTCTCTTTATAGATAAAGAACTGCGAAAGTACTTTGAGTTTCATAGCGCAAAATTTCAGGATTCTTTCGAGCCATCGTTTGAATTTTTGCAAGGCCTTTTATCCAAAGTGCCAATTGGTGTGCTGCCAGTTTGGTACAGCATTCCAAGAAGTTCAGACAACATCTTTTCCTCGATTGTCGAAAAGTACCTTCACACTCCAAAGATCTACGAAAACTACTTAAAGGAGCTTTCCTTTGAAGATCCTGTCATCTCCGACATCATGCAAGATGTCTTTTCTAGCCAGACACTGAAAGTAGAAACTGACACGCTAAGGCGCCACTACAAGCTAAGCCGCGAAAAGCTGCAAGAATACCTCTTGCTCTTAGAATTTCACATGGTGTTAGCTTCTAGCTTTTACAAAGGTAAAGAGGTAGTGTCACCATTTTTCGAGTGGGCTGAATACTTACGATTCCAAAAGAAAAACGCCTTAAGTGCGATAAAAGCAAGTGGCGTAACCGTTGAAAAGGCGGCTCTTGTTGTATCAAGCCGCGAGCAGCAAGAAGAGACGATGATGCAGTTTCGCAAGACGATCGATAACTGGTATAAAACCTGGGGCGAACACGTTGGCTCAATAGAAAAAAGCGTCTTTGAGATAGAAAAGGCCCTAAGATCTATCCCCACAAACAGCTGGGTCTATATCGACGAGTTTATAAACGCCCTTACTGCCCCTATAGGCCAACAAGTGCCTGTTACGCTACAGCGAATTGGCAAAAAGTGGCGCTATAACCTACCAAACTACTCCCCTAAAGAAAGAGAATTCATCAAACTCGTAATTTTTGACCTCCTCTACAACATGGGCGTCACGGCCACCGGCGCATGCCAAGACAAATCGTGCTTTATGATTACGCCCTTCGGCAGAGTTGTATTGGGAGAAGTGTAAAAAGGACCTAAAGGACAAAAGGATCTAAAGGACAACAATAACGGTTACTGTTGTCCTTTAGGTCCTTTCTAATTTACCAGCATGTATGTGCAGCGTATTGCCCGCCTGAAGTGAACTATGCGACGAAAGAAAGAGCTGTCCAAGGGTAGAAAGCTCAGCAAAAAGAAGCTTGCGGCGCGTGCTATCTAAAGCCGCTCCAAAGTCATCCACGATCATAAGTGGTCGCGAGCGTGTTTCCTGTTTTAGGTAGTGCCATTCGGCAAGGCGAAGGGCACATGCAGCAAGGGCGCTTTGGCCGACGCTTGCAAATTCGCGGGCAGACTTTTGGCCAATGTTTATCTGTACATCGTCTCTATGTGGGCCAACAAGCGTCATCCCAAGATGCACCTCTTGGGCTCGCTTTTTGGCAAATTCCTGCAAGATGTTTTGGCGAAGCTGTTCTTGGTCATCAACTGGAGCCACATTTGTTACATACTGCAAAGACATAGGCAGCTTTTCATGAGAAAAAGAGGCAAAGTACTCCCCCGCCTTTATGTGTGCATATTCTACTGCCTTTTTTCGGCTTTGCAGAATGTAGGCAGAAGACCTTGCAAGCTCTTCTTCCCAGCAAGAAATAGAGCCGATTTCCTTTTGCTTTAAAAGCACATTTCGCTGCTTTAGCGCGCGCATGAAGCGGCTTAGGTGGTGCACAAAGACAGGATCAATCTGGGCGATCATCAAATCAAGATAGCGCCTTCTTAGTGAGGGCTGACCTTTAATTACCGCCGTATCATCAGGCGTACTTGCAACCCCAGGCATTAGGCCAAGAAGCACTGTAGGCGACTCGCAGGGAGAGCCATTAAGATATACGCGCCTTTTTTCGCCGTCATAGCCTATACCTACCTGGTGATCAACGCCACCCTTTTCAAAGCTCGCCTCAACAAAAAACCCCTTCTGAGCATGCCTGATAAGCTCTTTAAGATGCTGCGAACGAAATGAACTAGCAGTAACGCACAAAAAAAGGGCCTCTAGAAGACTTGTCTTGCCCTGTGCATTATCGCCCACAACTTCGTTAATACCGTCGACAAAGTCAACGGTAATCTCCTCGAAATTCCGAAAATTTTTGAGGTAAAGGCTCTTTAAAAACATTACTCTTCCGAAAGTCTCAATGGCATTAGCACAAAAAGTGGGTTGGGTAGTGCTTTATAATCTGGCTCTAAGGAGCAGTCTGCAATGATGCCTGGATTATATGCATCTGTGAAGGCTAAAGAGACAGTTTCGTTTTTGCTGTGGCGGAGGATATCTGAAAAATACTGAGGGTTAAAGGCTATATCAAAACGCTCTCCACTGTAGTTTACAGGCATAGATACCTTGCCCTCGCCTACATCCATGGTGGTAGCATTAAGGTGAAGAGCACCGTTTGTCAGGGTAAAGCGAGCTGACTGGTTGTCTTCGGAGGTAAAAAGTGCAACCTGTCTGAGAAGCTGTGAAAGCTCTTCGCGATGAAGCGTAACAACGCAAGAGGACTCTTTAGGAATCACGCGGTCGACATCTGGATAGTCACCTGATAAAAGCTTACTTACAATGATGGTGTCATTAGCCTCAACAGCTACCTTATCAGCAAGAACGCTTAACGTAGCAGGTTCATTTTCATGAGTGAGCGATTTTAAAATCTCGTCCACAGCTTTAAGTGGGATAATGCACTCGTAGTTTGTGTTTGGCTCTACATCTACTGCAACACTTGTTCTAGCAAGGCGCTTACCATCGGTGCCAATAAAAAGTGCCTGACCATTTGTGATGTGGCAAAATACGCCTGTAAGCACATATCGGGTATCTTCCTTAGAAACAGCAAAGGCTGTTCTATAGAGGGCATCTTTAAGCTGGCCCTGCTGAAAGGTAATGCGGGTTGCCCCTGTAAGGTCTGGAAGGCCAGGAAAGTCTGTTCGTGGAAGGCCTGGAATACGAAATGTTGAAGTGTCAGCAACGATATTGGCAACATCCTTATTGTTTACTGAAATTTCAAGCTGCTGCGCTGTAAGCTCGCGAATAAGCTGCGAAAATCGTCTTGCTGGCAGCGTTGTGGCGCCAGGCTCAAGTACTTTCGCAGATCCTGTGCAGCGCACACCCACGGTAAGGTCCGTTGCTGTAAGAACAAGGCGCGAATCCTGAGCTTCTAGGAGAAAGTTAGAAAGAATAGGAATTGGTGTCTTTGGCGCTACAATATTCTGTACGCGGTTAACAAGCTCTGCAAGCTCTTGTCGAGAAATGATAAACTTCATATGCCCTCATATATTTATACTACCGATTAAGATACGGTTTTGTGCAATTTTCGAGAAGATGATACAATCTTAACCATGAAAGACACAAGCCCAATTAAAGAACTGGTGGCCAACCGAAAGGCTGGCTTTCAGTATGAAATTCTTGAAACGTTTGAAACAGGCATCGTTCTCGTAGGTACTGAAATAAAGTCTCTACGCGATCACGGAGGAGGCCTTGCCGAAGCCTACGTCACTATAGATAATGGCGAGCTTTGGCTTGTAAATTCTCAAATTGCCCCCTACAAATTTGGCGGCGCCTACAACCATGAAGAAAAGCGCAAACGCAAGCTGCTTGCCCATAAGCGGGAAATCACGCGCATTCAAGCCGCTATTCAAGAAAAGGGGCTTACATGCATTCCTCTCTCACTTTACCTTAAAAACGGCCGTGCAAAAGTCAAAATCGGCCTTGCCAAAGGCAAAAAATTGCACGACAAACGCGAAGACATTAAAGAACGCGAAGACAAAAGAGCAATTTCTCGCGCCATGAAAAATGGATAAGCTTTGCCCTAAAAAAAGGACCTAAAGGACGATCTAGAAAGGTCCTTTATGTACTTTTCGTCCTTTATGTCCTTTATGTCCTTTTGGTCCTTTTCTTCCTTTATGTCCTTTTTTTGACGACAAAAAAGATCGATTTTTTTACTATGTGCCAGACTGACCAAAAAATAGGATTGTTATGGAACAAAACGGATGGTTCTTCCGAGTTTTTTTTCTTATCTTTTCATGCGTCGCAACAGTATCTTATGCTGGCAGCATAGTATATGGCTTAGGACTTGGCCTTGCGGTCTTCGGCTGCATGCTAGGAGCTGAATTTGGCCTTAAAAAGATCTCTCTGCGCACCTTTAATACGGCCCTT